>JAFAMV010000136.1 GCA_019233055.1 Curvibacter sp. | reverse complement strand
GGGGCCGGGGGGGGGGGGGGGGGGGGGGGCCGGGGTCTTGCGTGGGCGCGGCGGTCGGGCCGGCGGGGCCTCGGGCGGCGCGGCCGCCCAGGTGTGGCGGGCGGTCTTCAGCAGGTCCAGCAGACCGGCCCCGGGGCGCATGAGCCGCGCCAGCTGGCTGCGCAGCACGAAGCCGCCCAGTTGCAGCAGGCGGTTGAACAGGCCCACGCGCAGCATCAGCACCAGCAGGCCGAGGGACAGGTCCACCAGTTGGGCGGTGTCGGCCTGTCCCTCGGATTCGTCGGCCAGCCAGTAGGCGATCACGGCGGCCAGGTAGTCCGCGTAGAGGGCGGCCACCGGCCCGCGGATGTCGCAGGTCTCGATCTCCCCGCCGGCCTCGGCCTCGGCGATGAAGCCGGCGACCGCGTCGCGCAGGGCCTGCTGGGCGGGCAGCGGGTCGCCCAGCAGCAGCAGCGGTGAACGGGTGAGCAGCGACCGCACCAGCACGACGAATTCGCGCTCTGCCAGCAGCCGCTCCAGCACCGCGTCGGTCAGGCGCTGCAACTTCTCCTGCAGCCCGTAGCCGTCGACCCCCGGCGTGCGCCGGGTGTCGTCCAGGGCGCCCTGGAGCGCCTGGTCGAAGTAGCCCAGCACCACCCGGTCCTTGGTCGGGAAGTATTTGTAGATGGTGGCGTCGCCGATGCCTGCCGCGCGGGCGATGTCCTTCATCGTCGTGCCGTCGTAGCCCTGGCGCGTCATGAGGTCGACCGCGCTCTGGAGGATCCGGGTCCGGGTCTCGTCTTGCTGTTTGCGGGTGGTTTTCATGAAATGACTATTCTTTAAAATTGAAATTTGTTTTTATAAGAATAGTAATTTCAGTTTGTCGTGTCAAACATCCGTCCAGGCGACCCTTGTCGCAGGCGGGTGTTCAGGCTGCGTGGCGCGGTCTGCGCAGGCTGGCGAAGGCTTCGAATTCCCAGCTGCGCATGGCCAGCAGCAGGGTGTAGCCCTCGCACTCCTGAGGCGGCAGCTTCTGGTCGGACAGGTGCTGCTGCGCAAAGTCCTGGGCCACGCGTTGCATGCGCTCCATGAAGGAGGGCGCCAGGGCCCGGCTGATGCTGCCGTGGACCAGCAGCAGGCCCTCGTCGGGCCCGGCGAAGCCGCCCGCGAAGTAGTCGAGCAGGGCATGTTCGCGGAAGAAGTTCATGACCGGGCCGTGGGGGCGCCAGCGGAAGGTCTTGGCCAGCTTGAGGCGGTAACGGTTCAGGGGGCGCAGTTCGATGATGCCGATGCGGTCGAGCTGGGCCAGGCATTGCACCGCCTCGGCCTCGCTGAGGCGGTACGCGTCGGTGATCTGCTCCATCGTCCATTGGCTGAGCACGCAGATGGCGCACAGCAGCAGCTTGCGATCGGCCACCACCGCGCGTTCCTGGCCTTCGGTGAGCTGCGCCAGCAGGGGCTGGGCGTCGGCGACGCGCCGCGCCAGATCGGCGAAATCGAGTTTCAGCGCCCGGCAGATGGCGTCGATGCGCGACAGCGGCATGTCGCCCTTGGCCAGCATGCGCTTCACGCTGGACTCGGCCATGCCCATGGCGCGCGCCAGGTCGGCATAGGTCATCTGGGCGGCCTTGAGCTCTTTCTTGAGCAGGGTGATCAGATCGGCGGTGGTGCTCATGGGTATCTCTTTCTTGTACCTTGGGTGCAGAAAACAAATTCAAGTTCGATTATTTGATGCTCTGCGAGCGGAGTCTGCCGAGACTGAGGGCTTCTTTCAAGCCTTCAGGAGTCGACGATGAAATCACCCACCCATCCGCTGCAGCGCCAGGGCGCTGGGCCGAAGCCGCGTTCCCTGCAGGTCTTTGCCGAGGCGTCATCGCGCCCAGGCACAATCGCCACGACCCTGCGACCGATGGAGGCGCAGGGCCTTCGCCGGGCCGCAGGCGCCCGCTGAACCACAAGAGCCGCAACAGCCAGATCACCGAGGACCACCGCCATGAACCAGACCGCCCACGCCGCGCCGCATGCCGGGCACCCGAACCAGTTCGCCCTGCTGGGCCAGCGCCGCTTCGCGCCCTTCTTCTGGACCCAGTTTTCGGGCGCGGCCAATGACAACCTGTTCAAGTTCGCCTTCACCGTGATGGTGACCTACCAGCTGCAGGTCGACTGGCTGCCGCCGTCGCTGGCGGGGCTGGTGATCGGGGCCCTGTTCATCCTGCCCTTCGTGCTGTTCTCGGCCACCTCCGGGCAACTGGCCGACAAGTGGGACAAGACCCGCATGCTGCGCTTCGTCAAGACGCTGGAGATCGGCATCATGCTGCTGGCGGCCTGGGGCTTCATGTCGGCCCAGGTCTGGGTGCTGCTGCTGTGCACCTTCGGCATGGGCCTGCACAGCACGCTGTTCGGGCCGGTCAAGTTCGCCTACCTGCCCCAGGTGCTGTCCGAGCGCGAGCTGACCGGGGGCAACGGCATGGTCGAGATGGGCACTTTCGTGGCCATCCTGCTGGGCAATGTGGTGGGCGGCCTGCTGGTGGCGGTGCCCGCCGTGGGGCATGCCGAGGTGGCGGTGGGCTGCGTGCTGCTGGCGATCGTGGGGCGGGTGGTGGCCCAGTTCATTCCCAGCGCCCCGGCCACCGACCCGGGGCTGAAGATCAACTGGAATCCGGTCAGCGAGACCTGGCGCAATCTGGTCCTGGCGCGCGGCAATCCTGTGGTCTTCCGCTCGCTGCTGGGCATCAGCTGGATGTGGTTCTTCGGCGCGGTGTTCCTCAGCCAGTTCCCCAGCTTCGCCAAGGAGGTGCTGCATGGCGACGAGCATGTGGCCTCGCTGCTGCTGGTGGTGTTCTCGATCGGCATCGGCATCGGTTCGCTGCTGTGCGAGGTGCTGTCGCGCCGCCATGTCGAGATCGGCCTGGTGCCGCTGGGGGCCATCGGCATGAGCGTGTTCGCCATCGACCTGTATTTCGCCTCGCGCGGCCTGCCGCCGGCCGACGGCCTGGATCTGGCCGCCTTCCTGGCCCTGCCGGCGCATTGGCGGGTGATGACCGACCTGGCCCTGCTGAGCCTGTTCGCCGGCCTCTACAGCGTGCCCATGTACGCTCTGATCCAGATGCGTTCGCAGCCCACGCACCGGGCGCGCATCATCGCCGCCAACAACATCCTCAATGCCCTGTTCATGATTGCCAGCTCGCTGATCGCCGGCGTGCTGCTCAAGTCCGGTTTCAGCATCCCCGAGATCTTCCTGGCGGTGGGCGTGGCCAATGCGGTGGTGGCGGGCTATGTGTTCCTGCTGGTGCCTGAATACCTGCTGCGCTTCGTGGCCTGGGTGCTGTCGCGCTTCGTCTACCGCTTCCGGGTGCAGGGCGACGACCACCTGCCCGTGGCCGGCGCGGCGGTGCTGGCCTGCAACCACGTGAGCTTTGTCGATGCGGTGCTGCTGATGGCGGCCAGCCCGCGTCCGATCTATTTCCTGATGGACCACCGCATCTTCGCCCTGCCGGTGCTGGGCACGCTGTTCAAGCTGGCGCGGGCGATCCCGATCGCGCCGCAGAAGGAAGATCCCGCAGCCTATGAGCAGGCCTTCGAGCGCGCTGCCCAGGTGCTGCGCGAAGGCGATCTGCTGGCCATCTTCCCCGAAGGCGGCATCACCCGCGACGGTTCGCTGCAGCCTTTCAAGGCTGGCATCGTGAAGATCCTCGAGCGTGCCGGGCGCGACGGCCTGGCGCCCCCGGTGATCCCGATGGCGCTGACCAATCTCTGGGGCTCGTATTTCAGCCGCATCGAGCTGCGCGACGGCGAACCCAAGGCCATGGTGCGGCCGTTCCGGCGCGGGTTGTTCAACCGCGTCGGTCTGAACGTGGGCGATGCGATGGCGCCGGCCAGCGTGACGCCCGAGAGCCTGCGCGGGCGCATCGATGGGCTGCTGGCCGCCGGTTGACAGGCCCTCATCCACCTCTCTTTGAGCTGGGCCGGTGCGCCGGGGCGGATTCCGACGGTATGCTCAGAAATCAAGCCATCGATCCAGAGACCGAACCATGAACCAGAAGACCGACCACCAACCCCAGATCGAACACCTGCAGGCCGCCGTCGAGCACGTCAAGGCGCTGATCCACAGCGACAGCGCCCCGGTGCATGCGGCCGAAGGGCTGCTGCACAGCCTGGTCTTCATGATCGGCTCCCTGGTCGGCGACGCCGAACTGCCCGAGCATGCGCGCGCCAGCTACGAGGGCCTGCTCGAGGTCAGCCGGGAACTGCTCTGGAAGCTGCGCGGACGCTGAGTCCGCACCGCCCTGTGCGGTCACCGACTGCCATCGACTGCCATTTTGGCAGTCGATGGCAGTGCAGCCTGGGGATTGACGCCGGCCCCCAGCCCGGTACGCCCCTAAGTCCTTGATTCCAAAGGCGTCGCGAGGCGACCCGGGTTGGCATGGATCCTGCCCCTGACCTGGGTCCGGGGTCATTCCGTCGAGTGCTCCGGGCATTCTTCCGATTGAGAACGATGACAGGCCGCCATGGACGCAACCCCCTCCGCTTCGCGTAAAACCATTCCCATCGTCCCCGATGGGCCCGAGCCCGGGGAAGACCACGAGGTCTACCTCTACGCCTCGGCCAAGAAGATCCAGCCGCGATCGGTCAGCGGTGTCTTTGCGCGCTGGCGCTGGGCGCTGGTGTGGCTGACCCAGCTGTTGTTCTACGGCCTTCCCTGGCTGGACTGGGGGCAGCGCCAGGCCGTGCTGTTCGACCTGGGCGCGCGGCGTTTCTACCTGTTCGGCGTGGTGCTGTACCCGCAGGACTTCATCTACCTCACCGGCCTGCTGGTGATCTCGGCGCTGTCGCTGTTCCTGTTCACCGCGGTGGCCGGGCGGCTGTGGTGCGGCTATGCCTGCCCGCAGACGGTCTACACCGAGATCTTCATGTGGATCGAGCGCCGTTTCGAGGGCGACCGCTCGGCGCGCCTGCGCCTGGACGCCGGTCCCTGGAACCTCAACAAGCTCTGGCGCCGGGGCGGCAAGCAGGCGGTCTGGGTGCTGGTGGCCTTGTGGACCGGGTTCAGCTTCGTGGGCTATTTCACGCCCATCCGCCAACTGGCCCTGCTGGTGCTGGGCAACGGCCTGGGGCCCTGGGAGACCTTCTGGGTGCTGTTCTACAGCTTCGCCACCTATGGCAATGCCGGCTTCATGCGCGAACAGGTCTGCAAGTACATGTGTCCCTATGCGCGTTTCCAGAGCGCGATGTTCGACAAGGACACCCTCATCGTCACCTATGACCAGGCGCGTGGCGAGCCGCGCGGCGCCCGCTCGCGCAAGGCCGATCCGGCCGCCCTGAACCTGGGGGCCTGCGTCGACTGCAGCCTGTGCGTGCAGGTCTGCCCCACCGGCATCGACATCCGCCAGGGGCTGCAATATGAGTGCATCGGCTGCGGCGCCTGCGCCGACGTCTGCGACACGGTGATGGACAAGCTCGGCTATCCGCGTGGCCTGGTGCGTTATTCCACGCAGAACGCCCTGCAGGGGGGCTGGTCGCGCGCCCGGACGCTGCGCCGGGTGCTGCGTCCCCGCGTGCTGGTCTACGCCACGGTGCTGCTCGTGCTGGCGCTGACGCTCATGACCAGCCTGATGCTGAGAAAGCCGATGCGGGTCGATGTGGTGCGCGACCGGGCGGCGCTGTCGCGCATCGCCCCGGGCGGCATGCTCGAGAACGTCTACCAGTTGCAGATCATGAACGCGACCGAGCGCACGCAGACCTTCCACCTCGAGGCCCATGGTCTGGCAGGCTTGAGGCTGGCACCCGACGTCGATGCCGATGTCGAGGTGGGCTCGGCCCAGTCGCGCTGGGTGGCGGTGCGCCTGCAGATTCCCTTCGGCACGGTCGAGCCGGGCTCGCACGCGGTGTATTTCGACGTCGGGGTGCCTGGGGGCGTGCAGGTGTCCGAGAAGTCGGCCTTCCTGGTGCCGCGCTGAGATGGGTTCCCCCCGTTTGAACTTCCTCCTGGGGCGCACCCGGCGGCCCGGCCGAGCCGGCCGAGCCGGCTGCGCGGCTGCCCTGGCATGGCCTGCTCGGCGGCCTCGCGAAGGGTGCCGTGCGAGCCGGTCTCATGCGCTGCGCCATGGAGAACCCCGATGGGTCTGACGCTGTTGCTGGGCGCCCTGGTCGGCGCGGTGCTGGGGCTCACGGGCGCGGGTGGCGGCATGCTGGCCGTGCCGGCCCTGGTGGTGGGGCTGCACTGGAGCATGCAGCAGGCGGCGCCGGTGGCCTTGATCGCGGTGGCCTTCGGGGCGGCCGTGGGCGCGGTCGAGGGCCTGCGGCGCGGGCTGGTGCGCTACCGCGCGGCGGTGTGCATGGCGCTCAGCGGCATCCCCTTCAGCTCCCTGGGGCAGTGGCTGGCCCACCGGCTCTCGCAGCAGGTCCTGTTGCTGGCGTTCTCGCTGCTCATGCTGTGGGTGGCGCAGCGCCTGTGGCGGCAGGCGCGGGCCGGCCAGGAGGCCCGCCTGTTGCCGACCCGGCTCGGGCTGATCGACCCGGCCACCGGCCGCTTCCTCTGGAGCCCGGCCACCCTGGGCCTGGTCGCGGGCATCGGGGCCTTGACCGGTTTCATGACCGGCCTTCTGGGGGTGGGTGGCGGTTTCGTCATCGTGCCCCTGCTGAGGCGCTTCACCCGGCTGCCGATGCAGGGCATCGTGGCCACCTCGCTGCTGGTCATCGCGCTGGTGGGGGGCGGTGCGGTGCTCAACGCCTGGTGGCGCGGTCAGCCGTTTCCGGCGCAGGAGACCCTGCTGTTCTCCGGCGCCACCGCCCTGGGCATGCTGGCCGGCCGCCGCGCGGCAGCCCATCTGTCCGCCCGCCAGGTGCAGCAGGGCTTTGCCCTGGTGCTGGCCGGGGTGGCCCTGGGGCTGATGCTCAAGGCGCTGACGTCGGGCCCTTGAGGCGGCGGTACAGGGTGCGTTCGCTGATGCCCAGCCGGCGTGCCAGCGCCTTGCGGCTGCCGCCGAACTGCCGTGCCAGGGCTTCGAGGTCGGCCGGCTCGCGGCCGTCCGCGTCAGGTTCGGTGACGGCCGGCCCCCGGGGTTCGCGAAGCGCCTCGGGCAGTTGGGCCAGGCCGATCACACCGTCGTCCGAGAACAGCCGGGCCCGGTCGACCACATTGCGCAGCTCACGGATGTTGCCCGGCCAAGGGTAGGCCTGCAGGCACTGCAGGGCCTCGGGTGTGAGGCGGTGCCGGGCCGGGCCGTCGGCGGTGCGTGACAGCATGGCCTCGACCAGCAGGCCGATGTCGTCGCTGCGCCGGCGCAGCGGCGGCAACTGGATCGGAAAGGCATTGATGCGGTAGAACAGGTCCTGGCGGAAGCGTTCCTGCTCGACCATCGTCTGCAGCGGCTTGTGGGTGGCGGCCACCAGCCGGAAGTCGGCGCTCTGGGTCTCGACGCTGCCGACGCGCCGGAAGGTGCCCGACTCGATCAGCCGCAGCAGCTTCACCTGCATGGACAGGGGCACGTCGCCCATCTCGTCGAGGAACAGGGTGCCCCCGGCCGCCGTCTCCACCAGGCCCTTCTTGCGCTGGGTGGCGCCGGTGAAGGCGCCTTTCTCGTAGCCGAACAGCTCGCTCTCGAACAGCGTCTCGGTCAGGCCCGAGCAGTCGACCGTCACGAAGGGGCCCCGCGCGCGGTCGCTGGCTTCATGCAGGGCGCGTGCGAACAGCTCCTTGCCGGTGCCCGATTCGCCGAGCAGCAGCACCGGCAGGTGGCTGGGCGCCACCCGCTGCAGGGCGGCGAGCGCCTGGTTGAAGGCCGCCGACTGTCCCACCAGGCCTTCGGCGCGCACCTGGGGCGAGGCGCTGCGCAGGGTGTGCAGCCGTTCGACATAGGCCTGGACCCGGCCCTGCCGGTCGAGGATGGGACGCAGCTCGACATTCACATGCTCGGGGCCGCGTGGGGTGTGGTGGATGTGCAGCACCCGGTCCGGGCGCCGGCTGTCATGGGCCTGGCGCATCGGGCAATGCTCGCCGGCCTGGTCGCAGGGGCGGTCGTAATGGTGCGAGACCTCGTAGCATTTGCGCCCCACGGGTGAGGTCCCGGTGGCGGCGAACTGGCGCTGGTAGGCCGTGTTGGCGGCCAGCACCTGGTAGGCCGGGTCCAGCACCATCATCGGCGCACTGTCGTGCTCGAGGTAGGAGAGCAGGGCCTCCAGCTGGGCCCGGTCGGGCGGCACCGGGGCCGCCGTCCTGCGCGCGAGGGGCGTCGAGTCGGGCATGGTGCACGGCCCCCGGGGCTCAGGCCGGTCCCTGGGCGGTGCCGGCGCGTTCGGCCAGCAGGGCCTCGATCTGCTGGTCCTTGGCTTCCCAGATGGCGGCCACCCAGCGGTGGAACTGGCGGCGGAAGGCCGAGTCCTGCTCGTAGTTGCCATGCAGCAGTTCCGGCGGGATCGGCTGCTGCTGCACGCGCAGCACCACCTCGGGGGCGGTGCCGCACAGGAACTGCCAGAAGCTGGGCACGCCGCCGGGGTAGACGATGGTGGCGTCGAGCAGCGAACGGAAGCTCTCGCCCATCACGTCCAGCGTCATCGCCAGGGCGCCCGACTTGGGCTTGAGCAGGTGGCGGTAGGGCGAGGCCTGGGTCTGGTGCTTGTCGGCGGTGAAGCGGGTGCCTTCGGCGAAGTTCATGACGCTGGTGGGGGTGCGGGCGAACTTGGCACAGGCCTGGCGCGCGGTTTCGCGGTCCTGGTTGCGCAGTTCGGGGTTGCGGCGCAGCTCGGTGCGTCCGTGGCGCTTCATGAAGGGGAAATCGAGCGCCCACCAGGCCAGACCGATCACCGGCACGTAGATCAGCTCGTGCTTGAGGAAGAACTTCAGCAGCGGGATGCGCCGGTTCAGGCAGTGCTGGAGCACGAAGATGTCCACCCAGGACTGGTGGTTGGCATTGACCAGGTACCAGTCCTTGCCGGACAGCTGGTCCACGCCCTGCACGTCCCAGCGGGTGCGCTGGGTCAGGGCCATCCAGCCGCTGTTGCAGGCCACCCAGGCGGTGGCGATGCGGTTGAGCAGGGGGTCGAGGCGCCGACCCAGCAGGTATTTGAGAGGTGACAGCACAAACAGCAGGCAGCACCAGAACAGGGTGTTCACCACCAGCAGGATGAACGCGATGACACCCCGCAGCGTGGGGGGAAGAAAACTGAGCATAGACGGCGATGTAGGTGTGGGGGCCGCCCGCTGGGGCCGGGCATGGCGCGAAGGCGCCCATTCTGCCCGTGTCGGATGACGGTGGTGCTGAGGCAGGTCAGTGTTTTTGATCCGGGTCAGCGCGGCGGCGGCGGCCCGTCGCTGGCGCCGACCTTGAGGGTGGGCTGCCAAAGGGTCTGCAGGCGGGCCGCGTCGACGCCTTCCAGCCGGGCCAGCACCATCTCGGCCAGGGTCCTGCCGACCAGGGTTTCGTCGACCTGCAGCACCGAGGTCACCTCGCTGCGGATGACCGAATCCGCGCTGAGGCCGTCGTAGACCACGATGGACAGGTCCCGCCCGGGCTGCAGGCCGGCATTCTGCAGCGCGTGCAGGGCGCCGGTGCCGGCCAGGTGGTTGTCCACCAGCAGGGCGGTCGGGCGCTCCTCGAGGCTCAGCAGATGCTGCATGGCGGCGTAGCCGGAGCGCCGGTCCAGCGAGTCGCGCAGGATGTGCCCGGGCCTGGGCACCGCCCCGTCCTGGGCGCAGCGCGCCATGAAACCGGCGAAGCGCTGGGCGGCGAAGTTGTATTCGGCGGGCGCGCCCAGGTAGGCCAGGCGGGTGTGGCCCAGGCCGATCAGCCGGTCGGCGGCCAGGCGGCCGCCGGCCTCGTTGTCGAAGTCGAACCAGGCATAGGGGCGGTCAAGCTGGCTGCGGCCGTAGGCGACGAAAGGGGTGCCGGCCTGGCTGAGCAACTGCAGCCGCTCATCGTGGACCCGGGTGCGGGCGACGATGAAGGCGTCGGTCCGCCGGGCGGTGATGGTGCGCTGGTAGCTCAGCAGTTC
>JAFAMV010000068.1 GCA_019233055.1 Curvibacter sp. | reverse complement strand
GCACGATGTTCGGGTTGAGCTTGGCGGTCACGTCATGGGTGGGCGGAACACCCAGCGCCAGTTCGAGATCCAGCTTGTCGCTGAGCTTGCGCGCATACGAGAAGTGCAGGGTGCTCTGGCTCTTCACGCTGAGGCTGACACCCGAATCGGGCTGCAGCAGGAAGGGGCCAGTGGCATCCGTTGCCGAGGAGTGCGGATTGATGTTGGAGATGCCCAGGCGAAAGACGTTGTTGTCGTCGGCTTGGGCCGACTGGCCCAGTCCGGCCAGCATCAGCAATGCGCCCAGGGGCAGCAGTTTTTTCATGATCATGTCTCCTGCGTGGGGTTTCAGATGCCGGCAGCCAGCACTTGCTGGAAGAAGCCACGGGCGGCGGTGGTGCAGAACGGCGGCACCAGGGTGCCGTGGTAGGCCTGCACC
Organism: Curvibacter sp.; assembly: GCA_019233055.1. Taxonomy (GTDB): domain Bacteria; phylum Pseudomonadota; class Gammaproteobacteria; order Burkholderiales; family Burkholderiaceae_C; genus Curvibacter. The sequence goes on along the minus strand of JAFAMV010000068.1, from coordinate 5,953 downwards.
ACAGCGCTGGCGCCCCCGTCGGTGGCACCGGCACTCACGGCAGCGGCGGCGGTGAGGGCCTTGGCCTGGGCGAAGCCGGCCTTCAAAGCGGCATAGGGGTCGGTGGCGCCGGTGGCGGCGGAATCGACATCGAGCACGCTCAGCAGGCCGGTGGGCATGGCGGCAGGCGAGGGCGCAGTCCAGAAGCCCTTCATCAACTGGGTGTTGACATTGAAGAACACGGTCGGGTCGGCATTGCCGCCGCACAGCAGCACCGGCCGGGTCGGCACCCAGTTGCGCAGGTCATTGGCCTTGAAGGCCTGGCGCATCGGATTGGCCGGCGAGGTGGCGGTGGCCCCGGTGGTCACGCTGGGCACCGCACCATCGGGGTTGGCGATGGCGTCCAGCAGGTAGTTCAGCCGTGCGGTGTTGTTGATCAGCGGGCTGCTGCCGAAACCGAGGGCGAACAGCGGCGCCTGGGCGGCCGGCGTGGTCGGCGGCGTGATCGAGTTCAGGATCGCCTGCAGCGAAGCCGGCGCCCCGGCAGGTGCGGTCGGCGGCGTGCTGCTGAACAGGGCGGTCTGCGGCAGCAGGCCCTGGGTGAAGATCGTGTTCAGCGGCGTGTTCGACGGCAGCAGCGTGTCGATGCCCGTGGCATAGGTCGGGTTGTAGATGTCGGTCAGCTTGCTGTAGATGTTGCCGTAGGCCTTCTGGTAGCTGGTCGAGAGCAGCGGCGAGAAGACGGTGGAGCCGAGGTTCACATTGCCGTAGTAGATGGCGTCGCCGAGGGCTTCCATCGCGTAGGGCCCGGACATCGGCGCGGCGGCCGTCACGGTCTGGCCCAGGGCCTGCAGTGCCTGGTGGGTGGCCATGGCCACATGGCCGCCCTGCGAGTAGCCGGTGATGAACAGCTTGCCCGAGTCGGCGGTGCCCACATTGGTCAGGGCCGAGCGCGCCGCGGTCAGCGCATCGATCATGTCCTTGGACTGCTGGCTGGCGTTCAGATAGGGGTGGTAGCTCAACGTCGAGGCGTCATAGCCCGCATAGTTGGGCGCCACGACGATGAAGCCCTGGGCCGCGAATTCGGCGGCGACCAGCACGCTCTCGCTGTAGGCATCGTTGGTGGGGTCGAGGATGTTGGCGATGTTGTAGCTCTTCACGGTCGAGGTGCCGTGGGCATACAGCAGGATCGGGCGCGGGCCGGAGCAGGCCGCCGACGTCCCGGTGGGCACCATCAGCGCGCCGCTGGCGGTGGTGGTCTCACCCGCCCCGCCGACCGTGCCGTACTGGATGTAATGGAAGTTCACCCCGCAGGTCGGGGTGCCGGCCAGGGCCAGCAGGGTCTGGCCCGAACTGCTGGCGGCCAGCTGACTCTGGAACGCCCCGGCCGTCAACGAGGTGACGCGCAGCGGCGGGTTGTAGATCAGCGATCCACGGGTCCCGCTGTTGTTGACGGTGGTGGTGCCGCCGGTGTCCGAGCCCCCGCCGCCGCAGGCGGCAAGCAAGAGGGCGGATCCAAGGGCGGCGACGGCTGCGGCGAAGCCTGACAACTGGCGCATGGGTGACTCCTGTTAAAAAATAGAACGATCGTTCGTTTTTCCAGAAGAAATGTTAATGGCGAACCCAAGACGGCTACAGGGGGTAACTACCAAGGCCCAGGGATGGCGGGCCGATCAGCGCCTCAGTGTGCGTCCCGGTAGCGCAGCTTCATGCCCAGGATGCTCGCCGCCAAGGCCAGGGTGATGGCATTGGCCGCCACGATGGGCCAGGCCCCCAGCGACAGGCCGTAGACCAGCCAGAGCGCCACGCCGGCGGTGAAGACGCTGTACATGCCCAACGAGATGCCACGCACGTCGCGGGTCTTGAAGGTCAGCCAGGCCTGGGGCACGAAGCTGGCGGTGGTCAGGAAGGCGGCCAGGTAGCCGATCAGGTCGAAGAGGGCCATGGATGCTCGCAGGTCAGGGCTTGGGGTTCAGGTCTCGGGTGGTCCAGTCGATCAGGCTTTCGATCACCGGTCGGAAGGCGCTGGCATTGGGGTGGTTGGCGATGGCCACCAGCACATAGCGCCGACCGCTGGCGCCATTGACGAAGCCGGCCACGGCGGCCACGTCGTTGAGGCTGCCGGTCTTCAGGTGGGCCGCCCCGACCACCGAGGCCCGCTCCTGTCCCAGGCGGCGCAGGGTGCCGTCGACCCCGCTGATCGGCAGCGAGGCCAGCAGCTCGGGCATGGTGCCGCCCTCCCAGGCCGCCTGCAGCAGGCCTGCCAGGGCCTGGGCGCTGAGGCGCGAATCGCGGCTCAGGCCCGAGCCGTTGTCGATGGCGGGAAGATCGGCTTCGCCGAAGCGGCGGACCCACCACTGGCGCAGGATCTCGCGCGAGGCCTCCGGCGTCCCGACGCCATTGCGCTGCAGGCTCAGGGTCAGGAACAGCTGCTGGGCCATCACATTGTTGCTGTACTTGTTGATGTCGCGGATCACCTCGGCCAGGGGCGGCGAGGCCACGCTGAAGGCCACGGGCAGACCGGCAGGCACCGGCCCTTCACGGGTGCTGCCGCCCAGCTGCCCGCCCATCTCCTTCCAGAGGCCCTCCACCGCCCGACGGCTGTAGCTGGCCGGATCGCTGTAGGCCAGCGGCCAGACCTTCTCGCCACAGGACAGCGGGTAGCCGCCGGCAAAGGCGATGCGCGCCGGGTCGGCGAACTGCCCCTTGAGCCCGCCGCGCCAGTCGCCGCAGTCGCCAGCCAGCAGGGGCACCGTGGACTGCGTCTGGACGCCGGCCAGCGGCGGCTCGTGGTTGATGCGGGCGACACCGGCAGCCGCATCGGGCACCAGGGTCATGACCACCGAGCGGTAGTTGATCAGCAGGGCGTCCGGCGCAGCGTTGTAGGGTTTGAGCGGCTCGCCGTCGAAGTCCGAGGGCCGGGTGTCGGGCAGGACGAAGGCACTGCGGTCCAGCACGATGTCCCCCTGGATGCGGCGGATCCCCAGCCCCTGGACACGGCGCAGCAACAGCCAGAGGCGTTCCATCACCAGGGTCGGATCGCCCTGGCCCTGGAGGTACAGGGACCCCTCGAGCACCCCGTCGTGCACCGGTCCGCCGAGATAGACCGGGGTCTTCCAGGCATAGGCCGGCCCCAGCAGGTCCAGACCGGCATAGGTGGTGATCAGCTTCATCACCGAAGCCGGGTTCATCGGCGCCTGGGGCCGCCAGGCCAGCCGGGGGGGCGTGCGCCCCTGGGCATCGGCCACCAGCAGGGTCACGGCATCGCGCGGCAGGCGCGAACGCGTCAGGGCGGCATCGATCTCGGTCGGCAGGGAGGTCGCTGCCGCAGGCAGCAGACACGGTAAGGCGCAGGCGGCCAGCAGGACCAGCGCCCGCCGGCCAAGGCGGCGGGCGCTGCGGTAAATCAGGGCAGGCATGGACAGGGCATGACAGACGGGGCCCGAAGTGTCGCACGAAGCGCTGCGCCGCGATGGGGGCCGGGGGCCCGGCTTTCGGGATAATCGCCTGTCCGGCCAGCCCCTTTCGAGGGATCGGCGCCCCTTGCGCGCTGGCGACCTGACCACTTCCTATGAAATTCCTGGCTTTCGACACCAGCACAGAACAGCTCTCGATGGCCGTCTGCCACGGCCCTGCCACCTGGCACGAACAGGCCGCAGGCGGCGCGCAGTCGTCTGCCACCCTGATCCCCGGCCTGCTCGCCCTGCTGGCGCGGGCCGGCCTGCGCCTGCAGGAGCTGGATGCCATCGTCTTCGGCAGCGGCCCCGGCTCCTTCACCGGCCTGCGCACCGCCTGTTCGGTCGCCCAGGGCCTGGCCCTGGGAGCCGGTGTGCCGGTCCTGCCCCTGCCCACCCTGCTCGCGGTGGCCGAGGAGGCCCGCACCCAGCATGGCGCCACCCGCGTCCTGGCCACACTCGATGCCCGCATGGACGAGGTCTACTCGATGCCCTGCGAATGGAACGACGGATGCTGGACCGCGCTGGCCGACATCCGGCTCCAGGCCCCGGAATCGCTGCAGCTGCCAGACGGTTTCGTGCTCGCCGGCAATGCGGTGGCGGCCTACCCCGACCGACTGCCCGGCGCCCCCGGCTGCCGGGTCCTGCCGCAGGCCCAGGCCCTGCTGCGCCTGGCCCCTGCGGCCTTCGCCGCCGGCCAGGCCCTGCCGCCCGATCAGGCCCTGCCGCTGTACATCCGCGACAAAGTGGCCAAGACGACCGAGGAACGGGACGCCGAGAAGGCCGCCCGCCTGAGCCCATGAACACCGGCGCCACCGTGAATGAAGCCCGTTTCCAGACCCTGACCGAGGCCTGGCTCGACCGCCTCATGCCGATCGAACAGGCCGCCTACACCCACCCCTGGACGCGCGGCAATTTCCTGGACTCGCTGGCCTCGGGCTACCAGGCCCAGCTGCTGGTGGCCAACGAGCAGTTGATCGGCTATTTTGTCGCCATGAAAGGGGTGGACGAGGTGCATCTGCTCAACATCACCGTGGCCCCCGCCTTCCAGCGTCAGGGCTGGGCCCGCGTGCTGCTCGACGCGCTGCAGATCTGGTCGCGCGGCCAGGGCGCGCAATGGCTGTGGCTCGAGGTGCGGCTGTCCAATCTGCGCGCGCAATCGATCTACGAACAGCATGGCTACCGCCGGGTCGGGCTGCGCAAGGCCTACTACCCGGCGGTCGACGGGCGCGAAGACGCGGCGGTCATGAGCCTGAAACTGTGAAGGACTGGCGATGAGCAGCCTGCAACTCGACCCTCGCCAGCAGGCCATGCTGGAAGAGATGCGCATCCCCTTCTGGTGGCCTGAACCGCCCGGGAGCCCCGAGGCCTCCGGCGAGCCTGCCGCGACCGACACCCGGCCGGCTCCGCCCCGCCAGGAGCCCCCGGTGCGGCCAGCCCCTGCGGTGCACGCCCCGGCGGCGGTCCGCCCCGTGGCGCCTGTCATGGCGCCAGCCCCCACCCAGCCGCGCACGACCACCGCCGCCCCCTCGGACAGCGCCTGGCAGCTGCGCCAGGCCCAGGCCCTGTACGGCAGCCCTGCCGGGCCGGGGGGCTGGCTGCTGGTCACCGAAGCCATCTGGCCCGGCGACCAGCCCCTGGCCGAAGCCGCGGGCGCTGCCGGCCGGCTGCTCGACAACATGCTGCGCGCCATGCGCCTGCACCAGAACCCGCGCGTCTGGCTGGCCGGCATGGAGCGGCGCGCCGGCGCGACCGGCCCGCTGGGACATGGCGAGCTGTTGCAGTCGCAACGGCCTGCGGTGATTTTGCTGATGGGGCGGCATGCGGTGCGGGAATGGCTCGGGACCGATGAGCCCCTGGGGCGCCTGCGCGGACGCGTGCATGAAGTGCAGGGCGTGCCGGCGATCGCGACCTACGATGCGCCTTATCTGTTGCGTACGCAGGCGGACAAGGCTCGGGCTTGGGGGGATCTTTGTTTGGCGTTGGCGGAGATGGCCAAGGGGGGCGTGCCCTGATCCGAGGGCGGGAGCCGGGATTGCGCCCGGCGGCGCACTCACTTTCTTTGTCTTGCCAAAGAAAGTAAGCAAAGAAAGGCGCGCCGATGACCGGGCCGCTTCGCGGTTCCCTGCGCTGCTCACGTCGGGCGGGGTCTCGCAGAAACTCGCTGCGCTCAAACATCTGCGAGCCCTTGTCCGCCCGCCGCTGCGCTGCTCGGCCCTGTCAACGGCATTTCGAATACGGACGAGCTCACCCCCACCCTGCCGCAAAACAAATTGGCAGAGCACTCGCTCTCCCCTCGCACTGCGAAGCAGCTGCGCCCTCTTATTGAAACAACAAGGCGCCGCTGCGCAGCAGCAGCCGTGCGGGCCCCTCTCCCCAAAGCCCGTCTGTCTCGGCGAGCAGCGCAGCCTTGAGCGGGATCAGGCTCGCAGATGTCTGAGCGCAGCGAGTTTCTGCGAGACCCCGCTCAAGGTGAGCAGCGCAGCGCACCCTGCGCAGCAGGGCGAGACAGTCGGGTC
>JAFAMV010000165.1 GCA_019233055.1 Curvibacter sp. | reverse complement strand
CAGGCCAACCAGGTGGGGCAGGTGGTGGGTCTGGCCTGGACCGAGGTCGGCGGTGACCTGCTGACCATCGAAGCGGCCGTGACGCCCGGCAAGGGGGTCATCACCCGCACCGGCTCGCTGGGCGACGTGATGAAGGAATCGGTCGAGGCCGCCCGCACCGTGGTGCGCAGCCGGGCCCGCCTGCTGGGCATCAAGAACGAGGTCTTCGACAAGAACGACATCCACATCCACGTGCCCGACGGCGCCACCCCCAAGGATGGACCCAGCGCCGGCGCCGCCATGACCACCGCCTTCGTCTCGGCCCTGACCGGCATCCCGGTGCGAGGTGATGTGGCCATGACCGGCGAGATCACGTTGCGCGGCGAGGTGACCGGCATCGGCGGCTTGAAGGAAAAGCTGCTGGCGGCCCTGCGCGGCGGCATCAAGACGGTGCTGATCCCGGAAGAGAACGTCAAGGACCTGCAGGAGATCCCCGAGAACGTGAAGAGCGGGCTCGAGATCGTGCCGGTCAAGTGGATCGACAAGGTGCTGGAAGTCGCCCTGGAGCGCAAGCCGGTGCCCCTGACCGACGAAGAGGCCGTGGCGAGCGCACCGGCCCCTGCGGCGACCGAGGCGTCGGCAACTGCTGACAGTCTGAAACATTGAAATTGTGACTTTTTCGGGTCGGCTTCCTGGAAGCGATCCGAAACTGCTCTATAATTCAAGGATTGCAGCAGCGCCAAGGCCTGTTGCAGATGCGGGAATAGCTCAGTTGGTAGAGCGCAACCTTGCCAAGGTTGAGGTCGAGAGTTCGAGACTCTTTTCCCGCTCCAGATTTCCGAAAAGGGAAGCCAAAAGCTTCCCTTTTTCGTCAAAGCATCCCACGGCGCGATAGCAAAGCGGTTATGCCCCGGATTGCAAATCCGGTTAGTCCAGTTCGACTCTGGATCGCGCCTCCAAAAAATACAATCAAATCAAACACTTACGAAGCCCCGGAGTTCCGGGGCTTTTGTTTTTGTGGGTTTGATACAGAGCTGTCCCGGCAGGGTGCCTGCTCGCGAGACAGCCACCTTGAGAAGGACATGTCCATCCCTTCGGGAGTTCAACCGGCGCATTCCTCTGTGAATGGCGGGGCAGAACGAAGGGGCGGTTCGGTCATCTCAAAGCACTCGATTCGGTCACGTCCTCGCTGTTTGGCCAGGTACATGGCGCTGTCTGCCCGTTGCAGCAGCTCTGTGCCGGTGAGCGGCTTGCCTGGGGTCAGCGCGATCCCCAGGCTGGCGGTGCAGTGGTACTCGATCCATTGGTCAGGTGCGCCGGGCTGGGTGATTTTCAGCACATAGGGTTCTCGCAGGCGCCGGTGGATTTTCTCAGCCAGGATCCGGGCCTGTTCCTGGGCCCGTCCGGCTGTCTTGTCCAGGCCGGCGGCCAGGACCACAAATTCATCTCCACCTGTGCGCGCCACCGTGTCGGCCGCACGAACGCAATCTTTCAACCTGCGTGCGGCCTCCTTGAGCAGCAGATCGCCGGCCGCGTGTCCATGCAGGTCATTCAGCGGTTTGAAGTCATCCAGATCCAGGACGATGGCAGCAAGTCGTTCTTGTCGTCGCTGGGCCGCAAAGGAGGCCTGCTCGATCCGGTCGTCCAGCAGACGCCGATTGGCGAGTTGGGTGAGCGGATCCAGGAATGCCAGCGTCGCGGTGTTCTGCATCCGGATGAAGGCCGCCGCGATGAACAGGATGAGCAGGGTGCTCAGACCGGCGCCGAGAAGGGTGTGCTGTCGGAGGTAGGTGGTGTCGGCAAACGCCTCGTCATAGGGCGTCGTGATGACCACGCGCCAACCGGTGTGCGCCACAGTCGCGCTGGCATTCAGGACATGCAGGCCCTGCGGGTTGACAAAGTCATGGACCCCGTCGGCACCGTTCAGGATCTGATCGAGAGCAGGTGCCTGGGTGGCAGGCGGAAGTGCTTCCATCACACGATGCTCGTCCGAGGCGGTGATCACCAGCCGGTATTCCGAAGAAACCAGAAGAAAATCACTCGCTTTGCCAAATCGGCCTCGGCTGATCTTGTCCAGGAAATTGGGCAGATTCAGATCGACAATTCCCATGATGCATCCGGTGATGCGGTTGCTGCTGTCCCTGATTGGAACCACCATATGGAAAATCGGTTCTCTGGCCTGCTCTGAAATGAGCGGCCGGCTGATCGACTGAATACCCTGTTCCAGGGCCTGCCGGACAAATGAGTCTTTGGAATAATCCTGACCGATGCGTCCCGGTCTCTGGGGGTAGTCGGCAATTGAAATGCCCTTCTGGCTGATGACCACCACACCCAGATTGAAAATATCACCAATGCTGGTCCGATCGTTCAAGAAAGCCTGTATTGCCGGAGGACTTTGCAGCATGACAGGTTTCATGTGGGTGGACAGGATGTTCAGCCGCTTGAAGCGACTTTCGATCTCATCGTGGATCTGTGCGGCCACAATGGTGGCTGCCGATACCTGCTGATCGGTCAAGGTCCGCTCAATTCTTGAGCTGGCAAGTTTCAATGTGTAAAGGGCCACTGCCCAGATGCTCAGCAGCGTCAGGCAGGAAATGACAAGAATGAAGCGACGGTAGGGCTTGGGGCCTTCGGAGTCCTGGAACTTCATGCAGCTGTGGTGAGGGGTGGAGCTTGGTGGCTCCCGCTTGTCGCCGCCTTGGGCTGTGGCACGGCCAGCGATTTTCAATCCCTGAATGACTTCACAATTTTATTGCAGAACCAGAACTACGTCGATCTTTGAATGCAGATCTCAATTGACTGAACCGTTTCTCTTGACATTGAGCATCAAGCAAACGCATCATCAAAGCAGAGAATGTTGGCTTTGCTTGGGGATTGTCATTCATCCGTCATCAAATCATCATTCGATGCATTTCGTGAATGCGATTGATTTGTTTTTATTGGGTGTTTACTAAATATGATATTTCGGTTATGGAAATACTGAAATAATGAGGGTTTTATGATATTCAATTCCTGGCTGAAATTTCTGTCGATGACGCATGAAAGTACCGCCATACTGCGTCGCCACTGGGGCCTGTTCGAACCGCATATGGACCAGGTGATGGATGCGCTGTACGACAGGCTGGCGCAAAGCGAGGGGACCATGAGCCTGTTCAGCGGCCCGCTGTCGCAGGCCAAAGCGCGGGAGCGGCAGCGTCACTACTGGGCGACCTATATCTTTGTCGGCAATTTCGATCCACCCTATGAGCAGGCTGCACGGGCGGTGGCCATGACGCATTTCAAGCTCGGTGTGGATCTGCAGATCTATACCGGCGCCTACCAGATCGTTCTTGAGGCGATGACGGAGATCGTGTGCCAACATCTGGACGGGGTTGAATTGGGGGCCTATCTCAGTGCGCTGCACCGCACGGTGTTTCTCGACATGGGGGTGGTCAGCGCCTTGTACTACGAATCCATGCTGGAGCGCCAACGAAGCCTGGCCAATGAGCTCAATCACGCGCTGGCGAGGGCCGGCGAGTACCGTGACAACGAAACCGGGGCCCACATCATGCGCATGGCCAAAATGTGCAAGGCATTGGCCTTGGCAGCGGGGTGCACGAGGCCGTGGGCAGAGATGATCGAGGTGGCTGCACCGCTGCACGACGTGGGGAAAATCGGAATCCCCGACAAGATCCTGCTCAAGCAGGGGCAACTCACTGATTCCGAGCGGACGGTCATGCGGCACCATCCTGAAATCGGCGGCAATATCATTCCAGATCATTCATCTGAAGTGATCCAGATGGCCCGCTGCATTTCGGTCACCCACCATGAGAAATGGGATGGATCTGGATATCCGGCAGGGTTGAAGGGCGATGCCATTCCCTTGGCCGGCAGAATTGCCGCCATCTGTGATGTCTATGATGCTTTGGTTTCCGAGCGGCCTTACAAGAAAGCCTGGAGCAACCTGGAGGCCCGGCAGTTCTTGAGTGAGCAGAGCGGGCAGCATTTCGATCCTGAACTGGTCGGGTATTTTCTCGAGCTGGCGCCGACCATCGATCGGATTCAGGGCGTTTATCGAGATCCCATGGCTTCCTGAGCCGCGCGCTGACCGATGGCGGCAGGCCAGGCCTATGGCATGCCGGTGCCTGTCTTTGGTATCGGCATCATGGGACTGGGTATTGATGGCGGGGGCGCACCTGATCGCCCTGCCTCGCTGATCTGGTGGCCTTCTGACCGAATCACAGCCCCAGGCGCTGGATGATGTTGGTGATCTTCTCCTCCAGCGTGGCCTTGGTGAAGGGTTTCACGATATAGCCGGCTGCGCCTTGCTGGGCCGCCCGGACAATGTCTTCCTTTCGGGCCTCGGCGGTGACCAGCAACACCGGAAGATGCTTCAGTTGTTCATTCTTCTTGACTTCGCCCAGCAGCTCAAATCCATTCAGATTGGGCATGTTGATATCGCTGATGATGAAATCCATCCTGCCGCTCTGCAGCCGTGTCAAGGCGATGGCACCGTCGTCGGCTTCGGTGACGTCATTGAATCCGATTTCCTTCAATAGATTCCGGATGATTCGACGCATGGTCGAGAAATCATCCACAACCAGAAACCTGAGATTGGGGTTCATGTTCTATTCCAATTTGATGCGGTGGCCGCATCACAGATGAGGTTTGACCTGGGCTGAGGGGTATTTCTCTAGAAGCCAAGAGATGCCAGCAAATCGTCGACATCGCCTTGTTGCAGCGATTTGTCTGCGGTTCTGGGACCTTCCAATTGATATCCAGCGGACATGGCATCCGAAGGCGATGCCGGATCGGTC
>JAFAMV010000220.1 GCA_019233055.1 Curvibacter sp. | reverse complement strand
GTCTGAATGTTGGACCCTTGATGTCTTGCGGATGCAGCTGCATTGCCCCACGGGACTGGCGGTGGTTCTGTCGGCACAAGACTGTCGTTTGCTGCGTACGCTGATGGCCACGGCAGGGCATCCAGTCAGTCGTCGTCGCGTCATTGAGGGCTTGGGAGAGGACTTCCTTGAATATGACCAACGCCGTCTCGACAGCCAATTGCGTCGCCTGCGGCAAAAGGTCAGGCGAGAAGCGGGTCGTGAGCTACCGATCAATACGATCCACAGCAGGGGCTATGTGTTTGCTGCACTTGGTGCCTTGAGTGGCGAGTAAGTCTGGTTCTGACTGGAATGTCAGAATCGGTCAGAAATTCTGAAGAATCGGTCAGAATTCTGGCGCTTTTTATGTTCATGATCTCAAGCCATGTCCCCGTGGTTCGCAGCCCTCATTTGAAATCTGGCATTTCTTGAGGGCCGAGAAATTCCTGAATACACCAAGGTTGTTCAACGGCAACACGCTGGCCCGAGTGTTGCCTGACGAATTGGTGATTTGATGGCTCGGCGTAACTTGGTTGATTTTGATTGCTCAACCAGAATTGGTTTTTGTAATTTTATAGAATTGAAGCAGGGTGAAGTCATGAAAACATCAAAAGCAAGTGTGCATCTCTTTTTCAAGATCATATTTTTTTTATTTCTCGGCATTCACACATGTTTCGCAGCACCCGTTTTGTGGACGATACCACCCTCGGTGACGGCTGATGGTAGTACGGTGAGTGGAGCCTTCACTTATGACACCGTGACAAATACATTCTCCAGCATCAATGTGACCTCAACGGGGGCCCATCCGGGGACATTCACTTATACAGATTCATTCCTGGCTCCAGCAGCATTGATTGGCCAACAAAATGCAGTAGCCACAGGAACCGGAGAACTGGATTTCTTAATCATGAATGCTGCGGGACTGTCGTCGACTGGCGGCGCATCTACTACCGGCCTGATTCTCATCAACTGTACGGCGGCTACATCCGGAAAATGTTCTAGTTTCACAGCCATTGGCGGGGCATCCGTGACGATGACGGGTGTCCTAGTTCCTAGCACCAATGCACTCACTGTGTCGATGCTCGACAGGAATATTCAGATACTTCTGGCTCTGATGCTCGTCGCGTTTGGGGGCGTGGTGCTGCACAAGCGTAGAAGCTGACAGGCTGGAGAGATCTTGTCACTGCGAGCGACATCGATAAATGGTCTAAATAGACCCACCCATTCGAAGTAATTAACAAGCCAATCTGCAATTTGGGCTAAGTATTGCTGCACATAAATCGGTCTCGCCCCTCGGCCTTAGCCTTGTAGAGCAGCTCGTCCGCCAGCTTGACTAGGTCACGAGGCCCGATGCCGGCTTCTCCGCGATACAGGGCGACACCGATGCTCGTGGTGATGTTGACCGGACATTGCTCCAGAATGAAGGGCTCCTTCATGGCCGCAATGATGTTGGCAGCAATGGTGGAGGCATCGCTGTTGTCGCTCAGGTTTTCCGCGATCACGACGAACTCATCTCCTCCGGTCCGTGCCAGCATGTCCCGATTGCGAACGGCGCGCATCAACCGACCTGCAAAGCCGCTGAGCAGTGTGTCGCCGGCCAGATGCCCCAACCGGTCATTGACCTGCTTGAACCCATCGAGGTCCAGAAACAGCAATGCCATGAGGCTGCGGGTGGATCTGTGGCGCTCCATGGCTTCGGCCAGGCGCTGATCAAATCCTGCGCGGTTCAACAGACCCGTCAGGGTGTCCACCTGCGCCAACTCGATCAGCCTCTGAAGCTCCTGCTTCTGGGCGGTCGTGTCCACCACGATGGCGATGTAGCCCAACACCTCTGCTCCGTCGTCCCCAAACTGCGGCACATAGGTCGCCTTGAAGTGGCGGTAGCCCTCTCGGGTCGTCATCTCGCTGTCGTAGCTGACAGTCTCACCGCCCAAGACGCGTTGCATCCAGGGCTGAGCCTGCCCAAAAGCACCTTCTCCGAGGACCTCCCGGACCGTCAAGCCGTAGATCGAATCGCGCGGCCGCCCAAAACTACGCTCGTAGGCCAGATTGACAAAACGGTACCGTCCCTCTTTGTCCACATAGGACACCCGCATCGGCAGATGATCGGCGATGGTCCGCAAACGCTGTTCACTTTGCCGCAATGCCTGCATGGCCTGCCGATGGGAGGTGACATCCGATCCCACGGAATAAAAGCCTGCAACGTCCCCACTGGCCTGGTACTTGGGGACCAACGAGACGTTGAACCATCGGTCTCCCTGCATCGTCGAGGCCAGCCGATCGTAGTTCTGGGGCTGACCGGTCAGGACACCTTCAAGGTAAGGGCGCACCTCGTTGAAAATCCTGTCGCCAAACACTTCGCGAACGCTTTGCTGGACCATCTCCTCTGGCTTCACATTCAGCCACTGGTGGTAGGCCTCGTTGGCAAATTGGAATCGCATGTCCGTGTCGAACTCCGCCATCAACGCCGGTGCATGGTCGGCGATGGCCCGCAGCCGCTCCTCACTGGTGGCCAGCCGGGCTTCTGCATTGCGCCGCGCGGTCACGTCGCGCAGCAGGATCTGGGTCATTTGCCGCCCCCGTGCATCCATGTACCGGATCAACTGAGCCTCGACCTGCAGCGGCTCGGCCGCATTCCCTTGCAGCGCCACATCCGATGTCGTCGATCGGTCGCCCGGCCTCCTGCCCTGGGCCAGCAACGCTTGAAGCGCCAGGCCATTGGTGTTGGGCAGTGCCTGCAAGGGTTGTTGCAGGCATGTCGACGCGGATGCCCCAAGGAACTTCAGGGCGGCTGGGTTGAGGTCCTCCAGGATTCCGTTGGGGCCCACCACCAGAATGCCGTCTTCAGCTTCGGTGAACACGGCCGCCTGCTGGCGCCGGGAGGCCAGCAACTCGGCAGCCAGACCGCAGATCAGCACCGTCGTGCTGGCTTGCGCGGTCAGATAGCTCCACAGTGCCAGCAATCCCGCGTGCGGCGTTTGGTGGGCAAATGGCCCCACGCCATTGGCCGTCCCCCATGCCGCCGACATGGACAGCAGCAGCACGGCGATCGAGGCTGGCAGCACCCCTGAACGCAGTGCAAGCACGGCGATCAGGAACAGAGGCAGGGACAGCAAGGGAAACAACAACGCCGGCTGCGGCGAAGTCCAGGGAGAAAAACCGAGGACCCCGCACGCCAGAACCAGCAGCACGATGCCCACATTCACGGCACCGCGCCGATGGGCAAAGGCTTCACGCAGGTTCTCGAAACTCAGGGCCAAGAGGGGGATGCCCCCCAGCAGGGCGCCGACCGCATCCCCAATCCACCAGGTCGCCCAAGCCGCCTCGAGCATCTGCGCGGGCAGGACGCCGGTCTGCTCCAGCCAGAAAGTACCGTTGCTCGCCGTCACCAGCATGCCCAGGGCCACAGCCGCCATGTAGATGCCGAGGTCGCGCCGCCGGGTGAGCGAGGCATCGAAGCCCCATCTGACCAGCAGCCTGGTGGCGATCCAGGGGCCAAGAGCGTTGCCGACGGCAATGCCGATCGCCAACCTGAGGGGCCCGCCCACCTCCTGATTCACCGAAAAAGCCGCCGCCAGAATGGCCGGTGCGACCCGCGGTCCCCATCGAAAATAGGCCGCCACGGCAATGCCGGTGGGCAGCCAGACCAGGGACACATGCGAGCCCACATAGGGAATCAACAGTCCAAGGCGGGCGGCACCGTAGTACGCCAAGCCCACTCCGATCAGGCGCTGGACCCAGGCCAGTCCTGGGACATCCTTCGTCACGAGGTTTGCGCGAGCATTCAATGGAAGATCCTGAATTAGCGTATTGGAATGCAATGCGCATATTTGATCCTGGTTTTTAGCATTTTTTAAGGCCATCACCGAGAGATTGCTGAATCAATCATGGAAATTGATGCGTATCAATTTTTGAATGAATCAGATCGCTTCGCCTCCGGTCACTGCCAGAGCGAGCCCAGCCATGGCCCGTAGGGTGGCCCGGATTCGGGGGCTGCGAGGTCATCAACGGTTTTGGAGGCCGGGCCTGCCTGACAATCGATCCGCTGGGCCTGTCGCCCTGGATTGAACTCCCCGATGTTTGAACTCAGCCAGATCCGCTGCTTTGTGGCGGTCGCCGAAGAACTGCATTTCAGCCGCGCAGCCGAGCGGCTGAACATGACCCAGCCGCCCCTGAGCCGCCAGATCCGCCTGCTGGAGCACCATGTGGGCACCCAACTGCTCGACCGCACCAGCCGTTCCGTGGCCCTGACCTCGGCGGGCCGGGCCTTCTTCCCGGAGGCGGCGCGCATGCTGCGCCTGGCCGAAGAGGCCGCCACCACGGCGCGGCGCGTGGCCAAGGGCGAGCAGGGCACCCTGTCGATCGGCTTCACCGCCACCCTGGGCTATGGGCTGCTGCCCGACCTGGTGCGCGGGCTGCGCCAGGCGGTGCCCGGCCTGGCCCTGACCCTCAAGGAACTGGTGACCCACGAGCAGGTGGAGGCCCTGGATGCCGGCAGCCTCGATCTCGGTCTGATGCGGCCCCATGTGGCGCATCCCGAGCTCGAGACCCTGAGCCTTGGCCAGGAGGGGCTGCTGCTGGTGCTGCCTGAGCGCGAGGCGGCGCAATGGCCCCAACGGCCCAGCCTGGCGGCCTTGCAGGGCAAGCCCTTCCTGATGTATTCGCCCTACGAGGCGAGCTATTTCCACCGCCTGCTGCAGGGCTGCCTGGAGCGTGCCGAGGTCAAGCCCGACGTGGTCGAGTATGTGGGCCAGATCCACACCATGCAGGCCCTGGTCAGCTCGGGCCTGGGCGTGGCGCTGATCCCCGAGTCGGCAGCCCGGCTGCAGTTCAAGGGCGTGGTGCTGCGCCGCATCCGCACCCAGCCGGCGCGTCCGGTGGAGACCGTGGTCTCGTGGCGCAAGGACAACCGCAATCCCATGATCGAGGTGTTCCGCCGGGTGGTGACGGACCGCCCGCAGGGCTGAAGGCATTCGGGCTCGCGGGGTGTCTGGCGTCTGGCGCCCTTGGCAGGCGGCTGGCGGCCAGGGATGCGGGTTTCGTCTCAGGTGGGCTGCCTGCAGGGCCCGGGCCCGGCACAGTCGGGCCATCGACACAAGGAGTACCCGATGGACAAGACCTCATTCCTCGCCGGCCTGCGCTTCTGGCCGGTGCTGCTGATCCTCATCGGCGGCGCCCAACTGCTGGCCCTGCAGGGTTGGCTCGACCTGCACGCGCTGCGGGGCTTCTGGCCGCTGATCCTGATCGCCGTCGGGCTGCGCGGCCTGTGGCGGCCGCAGCGCTGAGTGCCGGCTTTCAGTCGTCGGCCGAGGGCCGCAGGGGGGCTGGGTGGACGCAGCAACGGTCCCGACCCTGGCGCTTGGCCTGGTACAGGGCCGCATCGGCCTGCTGGATGAAGGCGTCGAGATCCGGCGTCGTCTCGGGGTCCAGGGCGGCAAGCCCCAGGCTGACGGTGTAGTGCAGGACCGTGCCCGATGCGCCCGGCACGGCATCCGAGCGGAACGCTGCCATCAGTTGCTCGACCAGATGGCAGGCGCCCGTCAGATCGGTCTGTGGCAGCAGGAGCACGAACTCCTCGCCGCCGAGCCGGGCGACGAGGTCGCTGCTCCGCACCGTGCGTCGCAGCACGCGGGCGAAAGACTGCAGCACCAGGTCGCCCGCCGCATGGCCGTGGCCGTCGTTGATCCGTTTGAAGAAATCGATGTCCAGGTAGGCCAACGCCAGGGACGTCTGATGGCGCCGGGCCAGCAGGAAGATCGACTCGGCCTGTTGCAGAAAGGCCTGGCGATTCAGTGTGTCGGTGAGGCTGTCGTAGGTGGCCAACTGCTTGGCGACCTTCTCCAATTGATGGATCTTGAACAGCAGGCCGACCAGGAACCAGCTGATGGCCGGCGCGACCACCAGCGGGGTCAGCACCGACAGCATCAGGCTGAAGGGGGCCGGCGGCACGCCCAGGACGGCATAGGCTGCCAGCGCCAGCAGAAACGACAGCGCCGTGGATCCCACGGTGACCAGCAGCACGGTTCGGCTGCGGCCCAGCTTTTCGATGAAGCGATCGATCTTCATGGCGGGGTTTTCTGCGGGGCTTTCGCATGGGGCTGCCGGCCTGGGCGGCAACGCAGCGTCATGGCTGGGGCAGCGGGGCCGGGCGGCAGGACGCCTGCAGGTGAGCGAGGCCGGACGCCCGTGTCCGGCTGACCTTGAGCAACTGCCAATGCCCATCCTCCTTCGCCAGGGCGACCCGCAATTGCCAGGCGGCCCCGGTGGTGTCGCCGAGCTGCACGGCCACCTCGGCATGCGCGCCCTGGGTATGCACAGGCGTCACGGAGGGCTCCCGGCAGGGACGCACGCCATCCTCCACCTGCAGGAAATAGTCGCGGTCGAGCCAGGCGGGGTCATCCATGCCAGCGCGCAGGCGCTGCATCAGTTGGCCGGACAGGGCGGCATCGCCATGCTGGACCAGTTCGAACATCGGATCATGGTCGCTGAGGAAGGTGGCGATGTAGCGGCGGTAGAAGCCGGCGGTGACCTCGACCGGCCCGGCGCCGGGGGCCGCCGGAGGGGGCTGGTTGGCCGCGCCGGCCGGCATCGACAGGCACAGCATCAGGGGCAGCCCGAGCACACAGGCTCGCCAGGCGCGCCGCAGGCGGTGCAGGACGGAACGAAGGGGTGATGGCATGACGGGAAACCGAGGAGTCTGGAGCCTGCCGAGTGTGCCCTGTCTGGCCTTGTCCTGCGTGCGCAGGGCCTTGCGCGGGGCAGGGGCTCAGGCGGCCGGTCGCCGGCGCAGGATCTTCAACTCGGTGCGCACGCTGAACCCCAGGCGTTCATACAGGGCCTGGGCCATGGGGTTGTTGCCGCGCACGTGCAGGAAAGCCTGTTCGCCGCGTGCGGCCGCCCTGGACTGCAGCGCCCGCACCAGCCGCGCGGCCAGGCCTCGGCCGCGCGCCTGCGGGGCGGTGCAGACCGCACTGATCTCCACATAGCCCGGCAGCCGGATGCGTTCGCCGGCCATGGCGATGAGCCTGCCGTGCTCGCGCACGCCCAGGTAGGTGCCGAGTTCGGGGGTGCGCGCCGCGAAGGGACCTGGCTGGGTGCTGGCGACCAGTTCCTGGATCTGTGCGTCGTCATCACGGTCCAATTCGACGAGATCGTCCGCCCCGGTGTCTGGCATGGAGGGCGGGTCGGCGGCCAGCATCTGGACCAGGGTGAGGTCTTCAAGGTGCTCCCAGCCCGGGGGCAGGGGGTCGGGTGCGGGGCGCATCAGGCGCGCTTCGGCCCCTGGCGGCAGGTCGGCGGCCAGATCGGCATAGGCTTCGCTGGAGCCGGTCTCCAGCGCCGCGAAGGGGGCGTATTCGCCACGGTAGCGGCGGGCCTGGCCGCGGCCGATGGCCCAGGCCGCCTGGGGGCCGTTGAGGGCGTGCCAGACCGGGTTGTCGAGAAGGTGTTGCATGTTCATGATCGAGGCCATGGGGGCGACGCAGTGTACCGGTCGCAGTCTGCCGGGGATTTGTCAAGTCCGTGGTGGTTTTCTGCCGTCGGAGATCGGCGGCTGGGTGGCTGCGGCATGATCGCTCGCACAATCCCAACTTGCGCGCAGATCGTGCGCAGCGATCCCATCACAAGCCGGAGGTCCTTGCCCCATGTCCCTACCGCCCCAAGCCGCGCCGATCCCTTCCGGAGCGGCACACACCCAGCCGCCCGCCCAGGGCCTGGCGATGGCCACATTGGCCCTGGCTGCCCTGGGCATCGTGTTCGGCGACCTTGGCACGAGTCCCCTGTATGCCCTTCAAGAGGCCTTCCACCCTGGCCATGGCGTGGCGCCGACACCCGAGAACGTGCTGGGCATCGTGTCCTTGTTCATCTGGTCCCTGATCCTGATGGTCAGCATCAAATACGTGTTCGTGCTGATGCAGGCCGACAACCATGGTGAGGGCGGCCTGCTGGCCTTGCTGGCCCTGCTGGTGGGTGAGCGCACCGGCCGGGTGTCGACGCGGCGGGCCAGGCGCTGGGTGTACCTGGCCATGATCGGCACGGCCATGCTCTACGGCGACGGCATCATCACCCCGGCGATCTCGGTGCTCAGTGCGGTGGAGGGGCTGGAGGTGGCCACGCCGGCGTTCTCGGCCTATGTGGTGCCTCTGACGGTGGTGATCCTGCTGGCGCTGTTCGCCATCCAGCCGCTGGGCTCGGGGCGGGTGGGGGTGGCCTTCGGTCCGATCCTGGCACTGTGGTTCGTGGTGATCTTCGTCCTGGGTCTGGTGTCGCTGATCGAGACACCGGCCATCCTGCAGGCCCTCAATCCATGGCATGCGTTTTCGTTCTTCATGCACAACGGATTCAAGGGCTTCGTGGCCTTGGGGGCGGTCGTGCTGTGCCTGACCGGTGGTGAAGCCCTGTATGCCGACATGGGGCATTTCGGGGCCCGTCCGATCCGCTTGGCCTGGTATGGCCTGGCCCTGCCCGCGCTGGCCCTCAACTACCTGGGCCAGGGTGCCCTGCTGCTGCGGGACCCCACCGCCGCAGCGCGTCCGTTCTATTCGATGGTGCCGGCCTGGGGGCTTTACCCCATGGTGATCCTGGCCACGCTGGCCACCATCGTGGCGTCGCAGGCCCTGATCTCGGCGGTGTTCTCATTGACCCGGCAGGCCTCCCAACTGGGCTTGTCGCCCCGGGTGGCGGTCAAGCACACCTCGTCGAGCACGGCCGGGCAGATCTACCTGCCCGCCCTGAATTGGGTGTTGATGGTCGGCACCATTGCGGTGGTGCTGGGCTTTCGCAGCTCGGACAGCCTGGCGGCGGCCTTCGGTCTGGCCGTGTCGGCCACCATGGCCATCACCACGGTGCTGTTTGCCGCCTTTGCCGACGTGCGCTGGAAATGGCCGCGCTGGCGCATCGCCCTGGTGGCCGGTGTGTTCTTCGTGGCGGATCTGGCCTTTTTCGGCGCCAACGCCATGAAGTTCGCGGATGGCGGATGGCTGCCCCTGCTGATCGGCTCCCTGACCTTTGTGGCGTCGTTGGCCTGGCTGGTCGGCGGCCGCGTGCTGCGCCGCTCTCGGCCGGATTCGGGCCTGCCGCTCGATGTGTTCATCGACAGCCTGGCCGTCTCGCCGCCCTACCGGGTCAAGGGCACGGGGGTGTTCATGATGGCGGCCGGCAGTTCGGTGCCCATGGCCCTGCTGCACCACCTCAAGCACAACCAGGTGCTGCATGAGCAGGTGGTGATCCTGACCTTGAACACCGAAGAGATCCCCCGTGTGCCGGCGTCGGAGCGCTTCACCGTCGAGTGTCTGCCGATCGGCTTCATCCGCGTCGTGGCCCGCTATGGCTACATGGAGGTGGCGCAGGTGCCCCAGTTGCTCCAGCGGGTGGCCCAGCAGTTGGGCCGGCCGATCGACGATCCCATGACCACCTCGTACTACCTGGGCCGCGAATCCCTGGTGCCGCCGGACCACGGCAATCCGGCGCTGCGCCTGCTGCTGCGGCTCTACATCCTGATGCACAAGAACGAGCTGGATGTGACCTCGCACTTCGGATTGCCTCCGAACCGCGTGGTGGAGATGGGCGCACGACTCGATCTTTTGCCACGTTGAGGGTGTGGCCGGTGCCGGAGGTGCCGGCCGAGGGATCGTTTTCTGTCCAGAATGCCTGAAACCCGTTCATGGTCTGCGCCCTTGGGAGACCGTGGACAGGTTCTGCGAGCCGCCGGTGCCCTGCCGGCCGGCCAGGGAGCAACCCTGACAAGGTGGAACCATGACCCTGTTCTGGCAAAAGCACTTCGATGCGCTGGTGGAGCGCCTGAGGAGCAGTGACCTTCCCCTGCGGCTGGACCTCTGGAACGGGACCCAGATCGAACTTTCGACGGCTGCGCCACGGGTGATCCTGGGGCTGGCCTCGCCGCTGGCCCTGCGCCACCTGCAAAGCCCGAGCCTGGGGCGCCTGGGCCAGGCCTATGTGGAGGGCGAACTGGACGTCCAGGGCCGCATCACCGACATCGTCGAGATCGCGGTCCGGCTGGCCGACGGGCTGCGGGACGGGGCCCTGCCATGGCGGCAGGCCCAGCGGCTGTTCCGCCACACCCGGCGCAGCGATGCGGAGGCCATCGCCTACCACTATGACGTGTCCAACGCCTTCTACGAGAAGTGGCTCGACCCGCGCATGGTCTATTCCTGTGCCTATTTCAAGCAGCCGTCGGACAGTCTGGAGCAGGCGCAGTTGCAGAAGATCGACCACATCCTGACCAAGTTGCGCGTGCAACCCGGTGACCGCTTGCTGGACATCGGTTGCGGCTGGGGGGCCCTGGTGATCAGGGCGGCCGAGAAGTTCGGCGCCCGGGCCCTGGGGATCACCCTGTCGGCCCAGCAGCACGATCTGGCGTGTCAGCGCATCGCCGCCGCCGGCCTGGGTGACCGCTGCGAAGTGCGGCTGCAGGACTACCGGGATGTGCGCGGCCGCTTCGATCGGATTGCCAGCGTCGGCATGTTCGAGCACGTCGGCTTGAAGAATCTGCGCGCCTATTTCTCCTGCATCGAGGCCCTGCTGGACGAGGGGGGCACCGTTCTGAACCACGGCATCACCTCGACCGATGTCGAATCCGCCGACGCCCCCCTGGGCGGAGGCGAGTTCATCGAGCGCTATGTCTTCCCCCAGGGGGAACTGCCCCATGTCAGCCTGGCCCTGAAGGAGATGTGCGCGGCCGGCCTGGAGCCGGTGGACGTCGAGAACCTGCGCCACCACTATGCGATGACGCTCGATCACTGGGCAGCCCGTTTCGAGGAGGCGGGTGACAGCCTCAAGGCCATCGCCGGCGAAAAGCGATGGCGCATCTGGCGCATGTACCTGGCAGGCTGCGCCTATGGCTTCCGGCACCACTGGATCAATCTCTACCAGGTGCTGGCTTTGAAGGCAGGCGCCGGGCAAGGCGTCCAGCCCTTGACGCGCGACTACATGTACCGCTGAATCTGCCGCCATACAAGGGTAAACCCTTGGATTTAAATGTTTGACCAAATGTAATATGCAGGCTTCCCTCCCCAAAGGGAAGCCTGCGCAGCAAGCAGTGCGGACAGATTCCAAGGCCCCGTCCAGGGGCCTTTTTTTCGAGTGTGCTTCCTCAAGAGCGACGTCCTGGCGCCGGGGCGTGGCCGAGGGGCTCCCATGAGGTTGATCCATGCCCACCAGTCCACAGGACGTTCATGCCATCCGACCCGACGCCTCGGTGCAGGCGGTACAGGTTCTTCGCCGTTTCAGGGTGGTGTTCAATGCCGTGCGCAGCCACTTCCAGCAGGTCGAGAAGGAAGTGGGCCTGGGCAGCGCCCAGATCTGGGCGCTCAGCGTGGTGCAGTCCCGTCCGGACATCGGCATCTCGGAATTGGCCGCCGTCATGGACATCCACCAATCCACCGCGAGCAATCTGGTCAAGACGCTGCTCAAGCGCGAGTTGATCATGGCGGGCAAGGCGCCTGAAGACCGTCGCAATGTGTGGCTGAAGATCCTGCCTGCCGGCGTCGAAGTGCTGGGCAAGGTGCCCGGGCCCTTTGAGGGGGTGCTGCCGTCGGCGCTGCTGATGCTGCCGGTCGAGACACTGAGCCGGCTGGACGAAGATCTGCAGGCCCTGACCCAGGTGTTGAAAGCCGACGAGCGCGCCAGCGGGATTCCACTGGCGGAGTTGTAGACGGGGGCAGGGCGCTCTCGCCGATCCTCTTGCGGTTGCGACCGGACCGGCGTCAGATCTTGGGCGTGCCCGTGGGCGCCGCCACCGCGATGCCGGCCCGGTAAGGCGCCGGCCCCTGGGCTGCCTGCGTCCGGATCGGTTTCATCTCCAAGGGCACGGACCGCTTGGTCGGAAGGGGCGCGCCGGCCCGTGACTGCGCCGCCTGGAACTCTTGCCAGACCTTCAGTGCCGCGTCCAGTTCCTCGATCTGTTGCACGGCCATTTTCCGGATTTGGAAATCACTGGCGGTGGTTTTCTGTTTGACCTCGTTGCGACGTTCTGCCATCCAGCCTTCGAACCCTGCAGATTTCTTGTCCATCGTGCTCTTTCAGTCCCGTTGGCGGGCATTGTGGCGCGCGCAGGAATCGGGCAAAGCGCCGATCTGCCGGGGGAATGGCCCCCAGATCGACCCCTTGTGGAGGGGGCTGCAGCGAGGCCGGCTCATCCGGCCTCGCCCGGCGACTGCCGGGTGGTCCGGGCGTGGCCGCAGTGCTCCCCCGTCTTCTGGTGGAAGCGGGCCCGGTCGGACCCGAACGATGACCCGGCCGCCATCGAGGGCAGGGAGCACAGCGACATCAGCAGCAGCAATGCCGTCCGGGCAGTCTGGCGCAATAGGGGGTGCATGGTGATCCAGCCTTTCTATGAAAACAATTCTCAGTCCATTTTGATAATCACCGATAACCGTGGATTTTGCGAATGAAAATGATTCTTGATATATCTGAAAACCCCTGATGGATTTGGCCCATTCGCCCTGAACGCTGCTGCCGATGAGGTGGACGCTAGAATTTCACGGCCTTCAGTCTGACTTCACTGTGAATGATCGGGTCCCCACTGTCTGTAGACCTGGGTCAAATCAGGTGAAGATTCTGTGGCCCTCTGCATAAAGCGGTCACATCGGGCTGTTTCAATGAAAAGGTGGCCATTTTCCATGGCCGTCATAGCCAATGCGATTGATTTTCAATTGCCAGCCAAATATGAGTGAAATGAATCAGAAATCAGCCCCCATGGGGTCGGGGTCCGGCCTTTGGGCCATCGGCGTGCGTGGTCTGCTGCCGGCGCTGCTGGCCTTGTCCTGCGCGACGGCCCAGGCGGCACCGGAAGAGATCCAGGTCTACATGGATGAATTCAATGACCCGGGGCAGCTGACGCTCGATGTCCACACCAACTATGTGCCCACGGCGCAGCCGGGCTCACCGACCCGGCGCCAGTTCCAGGCCACCCCGGAGTGGGGCTACGGGATCAACCCGCACTGGGAGGCGGGGCTGTACCTGCTGAGCGGGAGCAGCCCGGAGATTTCAAGCGGACATCCCGTGGTCAATGGCGCCAAATTGCGCTTCAAGTGGCGCCCCTGGATCCCTGCCGAGACCGATGCCTGGCGATTTGCCCTGAACTGGGAGGTGGGCCATCTGGCCCAGCGTTTCAATCCCGATGAGAGCTCCACCCAGTTGAAGATCATCGAGGCCTATCGGCAGGGGCCTTGGCTGGGGGCGCTCAATCTCAATATCAATGGGTCACTGCACCAACACCCCAGCGAGCCGTCTTCGATCGAGCTCGATGGAAAGATGACCTACCAGATCAGCAGCAAGGAAAAAGGCGAATGGCGCATCGGTCTGGAGCGCTATGACGTGATGGGGGCGCTGCATCCGAATATCAATCAGCCCTCGCCCCACAGCACCAGCAATTTCCTGGTGGCCGATTTCTCGGTGGGCGACTGGGATTTTGATGTCGGCATCGGGCGGGCATATGGCTCAGCCTATGCGAATACCGACAAGACGGTGCTCAAGGTGATTATCGGGGTGCCGATCTGACGCCTGGGACGGTGGGCTCGGATGCTTGAGGGGCGCCTGCCGCCTCCGCAAGTCGGTTCGGTGGTTCAGGGTCGCAGGTGAACGTGACGCGCAGGTCGCGGATCTGAAGCCTGTTCCCGGTGAGGTGAACCACAGAGAAAACGTCAACTCCAGTGCGCAAACGGCGTTTCGAATATTTCGAATGGGACCTAAAATCCCTGAGAAGATTGTCCCTGGAGCGCAACATGACCTCAACAGACCTGCTGGAACCGGTGGCCGATGCCGAGGCGGAAATGGCGCGTGTGGCCTATCGTTTCCTGACGACGGCACTTGATCACTCACGCGCCCCGCAGATCGCACTTCTCGACGGAGAGGGCCACGAGGCCGATGGCCCCAAGCTGATTCTTCCCCCTCAGGCTTTGCGCTTCTTTGCAGAGGTTCTGCGCATACTGGCCCAGCAGCAAGCTGTGGTGCTCATGCCGCAACGCCATGAGTTGACCACGCAGGAGGCCGCGACCTTCCTGAATGTGTCGCGTCCCTATGTCATCAAGGAAATCGAAGCCGGTCGCCTCCAATGTCGCAAAGTCAACCGACACCGGCGCATCGAATTTTCCGAACTGCAACGTTACAAGGCGCAGCAGCAGCAATCCACCTCAGCCGCTCTGCAGCAGTTGGCCGAACTGGCGGAAGATTTGGAGATGGACTATTGAATGGCAGGCTCCGCGCCTCTGACCGCAGTTCTGGATGCCAATGTGTTGTATCCGACCCTGGTGCGGGACCTGTTGCTGAGCCTGGCTCAAATCGGGCTATATCACGCGCGCTGGACCACCGACATCGAGAACGAGTGGGTGCGCAACCTGCTGGCGGATCGCCCTGAATTGGCATCTCGACTTCCCGACGTGGTGCGTCTGATGCGCGAGGCCGCACCGGATTGCCTGGTTGAGAACCACCGACCTCTCATCGATGCCATCCAATTGCCAGATCCCGGTGATCGGCACGTGGTCGCTGCGGCGATTGCGGGTCATGCTGACGCGATCGTGACCTTCAATCTCAAGCACTTCCCCGCTGAAACGATGGCGCTCCATGGCATTGAGGTGTTGCACCCCGATGATTTCGTCATGTATCAGCTGCAACTGCAGCCCTATGCCGCACTGGAGGCGATCAAGGGCATGCGTGCGCGCTGGAAGAACCCACCGCGTAGCGCAGAGGAATTGATTTCAGCCCTGGAAAAGCGGGGTCTGACAATGGCCGCTGCGCATCTTGGCGAGGTTCGTGGCTTGATCTGAGAGTGGTGGATGGGTCGAGCCGCGGGGGACAGTCACGCGCAAGTCACGCACTCGAAGGCTCTGAGGGACGAGATTCATCTCGCCACAGTGAAGTCACCATGTATCCGGCGAAGCGGACGCGCAATGGAAAAAGCCCTGGAACATTGCTGTTCCAGGGCTATCCATTTGGTGCGGCTGGCAGGATTCGAAC
>JAFAMV010000193.1 GCA_019233055.1 Curvibacter sp. | reverse complement strand
TGATAGAAGATGCGTGCAAAGTCCAGACCGCGTGCCTTCCAGTGCTCGATGCCAGCCTTCGTGTCCAGCAGATCCGCGCGGCCGATCAGCTCGTTGAACGAGCGGATGCCCAGCTGCGCCATGATCTCGCGCACTTCTTCGGCCACGAAGAAGAAGTAGTTCACCACGTGCTCGGGCTTGCCCGAGAACTTGGCGCGCAGCACCGGGTCTTGCGTGGCCACGCCCACCGGGCAGGTGTTCAGGTGGCACTTGCGCATCATGATGCAGCCCTCGACCACCAGCGGTGCGGTGGCGAAGCCGAATTCGTCGGCGCCCAGCAGCGCGCCGATGGCGACGTCGCGGCCGGTCTTCATCTGGCCGTCGGCCTGCACGCGGATGCGGCTGCGCAGGCGGTTCAGCACCAGGGTCTGCTGGGTTTCGGCCAGGCCGATCTCCCACGGGCCGCCAGCGTGCTTGATCGAGGACCAGGGCGAGGCGCCGGTGCCGCCGTCATGGCCGGCGATCACCACGTGGTCGCTCTTGCACTTGGCCACGCCGGCCGCGATGGTGCCCACGCCCACTTCGGACACCAGCTTGACGCTGATGCTGGAGTGCGGCGCCACGTTCTTCAGATCGTGGATCAGTTGGGCCAGATCTTCGATCGAGTAGATGTCGTGGTGCGGCGGCGGCGAGATCAGGCCCACGCCGGGCACCGAGTAACGCAGCTTGCCGATGTACTCGGACACCTTGCCGCCCGGCAGTTGGCCGCCTTCGCCGGGCTTGGCGCCCTGGGCCATCTTGATCTGGATCTGGTCGGCCGAGGACAGGTACTCGGCGGTGACGCCGAAGCGGCCCGAAGCCACCTGCTTGATCTTGGAGCGCAGCGAATCGCCGGCCTGCAGCGGCAGGTCGACCTCGACCTGCTCGGCACCGATCACGCTCTTGAGCGTGGCACCCTGGGTGATCGGGATGCCCTTGAGTTCCTGGCGATAGCGCGCCGGGTCCTCACCGCCTTCACCGGTGTTGCTCTTGCCGCCGATGCGGTTCATGGCCACGGCCAGGGTGGCATGGGCCTCGGTGGAGATCGAGCCCAGCGACATGGCGCCGGTGGCGAAGCGCTTGACGATCTCCTTGGCGGGTTCGACCTCTTCCAGGGAAATGGCCTTGGCCGGATCGACCTTGAACTCGAACAGGCCGCGCAGCGTCATGTGGCGCTTGCTCTGGTCGTTGATCAACTGGGCGTATTCCTTGTAGGTGTTCCAGTTGTTGGCGCGGGTGCTGTGCTGCAGCTTGGCGATCGCGTCGGGTGTCCACATGTGCTCTTCGCCACGGGCACGCCAGGCGTACTCGCCGCCGGCGTCCAGCATGTTGGCCAGCACCGGGTCGTCACCGAAGGCGGCCTTGTGCATGCGGATGGCTTCCTCGGCGATCTCGAACACGCCGATGCCTTCGACGCGGCTGGCGGTGCCGGTGAAGTACTTGCCGACGGTCTCGGTGTTCAGGCCGATGGCCTCGAACAGCTGGGCGCCGCAGTAGCTCATGTAGGTGCTCACGCCCATCTTGGACATGATCTTGGACAGGCCCTTGCCGATCGCCTTGATGTAGTTGTAGATCGCCTTGTCGGCCGACAGCTCGCCCGGCAGGTCCTTGTGGATGGCCTGCAGGGTCTCCATGGCCAGGTAGGGGTGCACGGCTTCGGCGCCGTAGCCGGCCAGCACGGCGAAGTGGTGCACCTCACGCGCGGTGCCGGTCTCCACCACCAGGCCGGCGGTGGTGCGCAGGCCTTCACGCACCAGGTGCTGGTGGATGGCCGACAGGGCCAGCAGGGCCGGGATGGCCACCTGGGAGGCGCTGATCGCACGGTCGCTGATGATCAGGATGTTGTGGCCGCTCTTGATGGCGTCCACCGCTTCGGCGCACAGCGAGGCCAGCTTGGCCTCCACGCCTTCGCGGCCCCAGAGCACCGGGTAGGTGATGTCCAGGGTGTAGCTGCGGAACTTGCCTTGCGTGGTCTTCTCGATGCCGCGCAGCTTGGCCATGTCGGCGAAGTCGAGCACCGGCTGGGCCACTTCGAGGCGCATCGGCGGGTTGACCTGGTTGATGTCGAGCAGGTTGGGCTTGGGGCCGATGAAGGACACCAGCGACATCACGATGGCTTCGCGGATCGGGTCGATCGGCGGGTTGGTCACCTGGGCGAACAGCTGCTTGAAGTAGTTGTACAGCGGCTTGTTCTTGCCCGACAGCACGGCCAGCGGGCTGTCGTTGCCCATGGAGCCGATGCCTTCTTCGCCGTTGGCGGCCATCGGGCTCATCAGGAACTTGATGTCTTCCTGGGTGGTGCCGAAGGCCTGCTGGCGGTCCAGCAGGTCGGCGCTGACATGCTCGATGCCGGCGGTCTGGGGCTCGGTCGATTCGGCCGGCGACTCGATGGCGGACTCACCCGCCACCGGAGCGGCCACGTCATCAAGGCGGATGCGCAGGTTCTCGATCCACTGCTTGTAGGGCTTGCTGTTGGCCAGACCGGCCTTGAGCTCTTCGTCGTCGATCATGCGACCCTGTTCCAGGTCGATCAGGAACATCTTGCCGGGCTGCAGACGCCACTTGCGCACGATCTTGTTCTCGGGCACGGGCAGCACGCCCGACTCGGAACCCATGATCACGAAGTCGTCGTCGGTGATGCAGTAGCGCGAGGGGCGCAGGCCATTGCGGTCCAGGGTGGCGCCGATCTGGCGGCCGTCGGTGAACACGATGGAGGCCGGGCCGTCCCAGGGCTCGAGCATGGCGGCGTGGTACTCATAGAAGGCCTTGCGGCGCTCGTCCATGGTGGTGTGCTGCTCCCAGGGCTCGGGGATCATCATCATCACGGCCTGGCTGATCGGGTAGCCCGACATGGTCAGCAGTTCCAGGCAGTTGTCGAAGGTGGCGGTGTCGGACTGGCTGGCGAAGCTGATCGGGTAGAGCTTTTGCAGGTCGGCGCCCAGCACCGGCGAGGACATCACGCCTTCGCGCGCCTTCATCCAGTTGTAGTTGCCCTTGACGGTGTTGATCTCACCGTTGTGCGCCACATAGCGGTACGGGTGGGCCAGCGGCCACTCGGGGAAGGTGTTGGTGGAGAAGCGTTGGTGCACCAGGCCCAGGGCCGAGACGCAGCGCTCGTCCTGCAGGTCCAGGTAGTAGGTGCCCACCTGGTCGGCCAGCAGCAGGCCCTTGTAGACCACGGTGCGGCTGGACATGCTGGGCACGTAATACTCTTTGCTGTGCTTGAGCTTGAGCGCCTGGATGTTGGCGCTGGCGGTCTTGCGGATCACGTACAGCTTGCGCTCCAGGGCATCCTGCACGATCACGTCGTTGCCGCGGCCGATGAAGACCTGGCGCAGCACGGGCTCTTTCTCGCGCACGGCGGGCGACATCGGCATGTCGCGGTTCACCGGCACATCGCGCCAGCCCAGCAGCACCTGACCTTCGGCCTTGATGGCACGCTCCATCTCCTGCTCGCAGGCCAGGCGGGAAGCGTGTTCCTTGGGCAGGAAGATCATGCCCACGCCGTACTCGCCGGGCGGGGGCAGGGCCACGCCCACGGACCCGTCAGGGGCCTTGCCGGCCCGGGCCATCTCTTCGCGGTACAGCGCATCGGGCAACTGGATCAGGATGCCGGCACCGTCGCCCATCAGCTTGTCGGCCCCCACGGCGCCGCGGTGGTCCAGGTTTTCGAGGATCTTCAGGCCCTGCTGAACGATGGCGTGGCTCTTGACGCCTTTGATATGGGCCACGAAACCGACGCCACAAGCGTCATGCTCGTTGGTCGCCGAATAGAGACCGTGTTGTTGGAGATGCTGAATCTCTGCAGCCTTCGTCATGGCATGTCCTGATCTGTGAGGGCCTGGCAGGCGCCGTCCGGAGGGCGGCGCGCACAAGACACCGGGGTTCACGATATTTCGCGGGGAAGCGAAGGATAGTGCAGTGCAATAAAAATGCCAAGAAAATTAAATTGGGGTCAGATACCAATTTAAAAATCCGAAAATCTCATTCGGATAAATCGGGGACGGATCAATCAAGAGGCAGATCACGCCCCTTCCGGGACCCTGCCGGCCGGCCGGCTGCGGCCCGGGTCAGGCGCCGGTCGGCCTGCCCCTGCAAGGCCTCGACGAACGCGGCATCACCCAGCACCCAGCCATGCTGGGAGGCCTGCCCCAGGGCCTGGGCATCGGCAGCCGACACCCCTTCGGCCACCCGGGCGGCGTAGGCCGCCTCGCGGGCAAAGGGCGTGTTGCCCAGCTGCCAGTACACCGGGTGCGCCACCAGACGCCGGTCGGACACCCGCCCCACATGGTGTGCATGGCTGGACCAGACATGGGCCAGGGGTTCGGACACCAGCCCTGAGCGCACCGGCAGGGTGTCCATGCTGACCATGCAGGGGATCAGGTAGCGTTCGGGCTGCAGCACGGTGGAGCGGTAGCGCCCCTCCCACAGGGTGCCGCTGCGTCCGTGCCGCAGATTGAACTGGCGGGTGTATTTGCGGCCCACGGACTGCATGAAACGCGACAGGCCGTCAGCCGTCTGGGGGGTGAGCAGCAGCTGCAGCCCGTCCGGCAGCAGGACCCAGGCGTGCAGCGACACGGTGCATTCGGCGGCATAGGCCAACAGGATGTCGAGCAGCAGGCGCCTGTCGTCGTCGTCGACAAACACCGCCTGACCATTGTTGCCCCGCAGCAGCACATGGTGCGGCAGACCGGGGATGGACAGACGGGGCAGCCTAGCCATGGGCTTAGTGGCGGCCGTCTGGCTCAGGCCGGCAGCGGGTAGCGGCTGGCCTGCAGGGCCTGCAGGCCGAACTCGGCCAGCAGCGCCTGCAGGCGCTCGGCGGCGCTGCGCTTCTTCTGCCCGGTGTAGCGCGCCAGGATCAGTTCGTTCTTCATGCTGTGCTCCCAGCCCACCAGTTCGGTGACGGTGACCTGGTAGCCGCAGGCCTCCAGATAGAGGCAGCGCAGCACATTGGTGATCTGGCTGCCCATCTCGCGGGTGTGCAGCGCGTGCCGCCACAGCTCGGCCAGCGGGGTGCGCGACAGCGACAGCGCCTTGCTTTCACGCAGGCAGCTGGCCACCTCGGCCTGGCAACAGGGCACCAGCACCATGAAGCGGGCCTGCTTCTGCAGCCCGAAGGCGATCGCGTCGTCGGTGGCGGTGTCGCAGGCGTGCAGCGCGGTGACCACATCGATGCGCACCGGCAGGCGCGGGTCGCTGGCGGCCTCGGCCACCGTGGTGTTCACGAAGGACATGCGATCGAAGCCCAGCCGCCGGGCCAGGGCCTGCGAGCGCTCGACCAGCTCGGCACGGGTCTCGACACCGTAGATATGGCCCCGGCCCAGGGCCTTGAAGTACAGGTCGTAGATGATGAAGCCCAGATAGGACTTGCCCGCCCCATGGTCGGCCAGGGTGGGGCCGCCCTCTTCGAGCGGCAGCTCCTGCAGCAGCTTCTCGATGAACTGGAACAGGTGGTAGACCTGCTTGAGCTTGCGCCGGGAATCCTGGTTCAGCCGGCCTTCGCGGGTCAGGATGTGCAGCTCCTTGAGCAGCTCCACCGATTGGCCGGGCTTGAGTTCGGCGGCCAGGGCCGTCTGGGCCGCCAGGGCGGGATCCGGCCGATCGGCCGTCTGGCGCTGCGATCTGCCTTTCATGCCTCTCCCCCGTGGGCGCCCACATCGAGCTCGCGCCAGCCCGCCTCGCCCAGGCGCCGCATCAGCTCCATGTTGCGCTCGTAGATGGTCTCGGCCTCCGGAAAGGCCTCGACCGCGCGGTCGATGCTCGCCTCGCGCAGCAGGTGCAAGGTGGGATAGGGCGATTGGTTGGTGTGGTTGGTGACGTCGTCGAGGGTGGTGCCCGCGAACTGGTACTGCGGGTGCAGGCTCGCGATCTGCAAGACCCCGTCAAACCCCAGGTCGACCAGCAGGTCGTCGGCCAGCCCGAGGAAGTCGTTGTAATCGAGGAAGTCGGCCAGCCCCTCGCTGAACACCAGCATGGTGGTGTCGCGCTCATCGGGGTCGGATGCGGCCAGGGCGTTCAATTCCTCTCCCAGCACCTGGAGCAGATCATCCTGGGTGGTCGCTTCGCTGACATGCAGGTGCACCTGGTTCTTCACGTACACCGACTTGGCGAAGGGGCAGAGGTTGAGGCCGATCACGGCGCGCTCGAGCCAGCGCAGGGTGTCGGATCGGACCTGATCGGCCCGGGAATCATTGGAAGTCATCAGAAATTTCCTGCCTGGCCAAGCACCAGCCGGGCCAATTCATCCAGCAAGGTACTGTCGACCTGCCGCGCCGCATAGCGCACTTCGCGCACCTCGAAGCCGCCCAGATTGGCGAGACGGAATCCCAGTTCGGCCCGCTCATGGTCGGCCGTGACCTGGATGCCGGCCTTGGCCTGGGTGCTGTAGTCAAAGCGCACCGCCTGCAGGCTGTTGTTGCCAGGGTGCCGGATCTCGACCCGTTCATGCCGGATCTGGCCGCAGGCCAGCTGGCGGGTCACCCGCTCGAGATCGGGCGGGAAATTGACGCTGACCGAAGCAGCCTGCGGCGCACCGACCTTGGGCTGGATCAGCCAGGTCAGGGCGATGTAATCGCAGACCTCGCGATCGACCAGCCGCTTGCGGCGCACATCGGCGCGGAAATCGACCAGATGCAGCGTCGGCCAGGGCTGGCGCTTGTCGAGAGCCAGCACAGGCCCGTCAGGCCCGATCACATTGAGCTGGCGGGCCAGGTCGGACAGGTAGCGCCAGGTGGTCTCGCAGGCCCTTTCGGTATCGGCCAGCCGTTGCGCCAGGTCCTGTTGCTGCAGGCCCTGCTGGTCTTGGAGGGCGCGGGCCTGGGATTTGAGCTGATCAAGAAAACTCACGGTCGGGCATGCCAAAAACGGGTCGGAAGCCGTCGATTTTAGCGGCGCGGCGGCAGGCGATGAAGGGCCGCGCTCACCAGCAGCCCGGCCAGGGAGCACAGGCCGGTGAGCGCCCAGGTCCATTGCCAGCCTCCCACACGGGCTGCCAACAGGCCCGCCAGCGGGGGCGACAGGAACTGCCCCAGCGATGAACACTGCTGCATCCAGCCCACAGTGGTCGAGACCGTGTCCTCGTCCGGCGCATACCGCACGGCCTGAGCAAACAGGGTGCCCGGGATCAGGCCACCCACCATCGAGAACAGCAGCACAGCCCCCATGCGGGCGGACAAGTCCAGCGGCCAGACCTCCTGGAATGCCAGCCATGCCCCCAGGGCCATCACCCCATAACCGCAGCCGAGCAGCCGGGTCGGTGCCACCCCCCGGGCCTGCAGGGGGCCCGAAGCCAGGTTGCCCAGCATGTTGACCGCCGCCAGACAGGCCGTGACCCAGGCCACCGAAGCCGGCGACCACCCGGCCTGCTGCACGATGGAAGGCAGAAAGCCGATCACCGCCAACCATTGGCCCGAGTAAACGGCGAAAGCTGCAGCGACCAGCCAGGCCCCCCGACTGCCCCAAGTGCGTCGCAGGCGATCCAGCATGGCCGGCCCTGCCGCACCGGGGCGGCCCACAGCGACCGGTGGATCGGGCGGCACCACCGCCCGCACCCAGCGCGACATCAGGCCTGTCAGGGCTGCGGCCAGCCACCACCAGAAGGCCCAACCGCGCCAGGGGATGATGACGGGCCCCATCAACAGGGCCAGAGCTGTCGCCCAGGGCATGTAGGTGCCCCAGACGCCCAGCATGAGCGGCAGTCGCTGGCCCGGCACGAGACGGCGCACCAGCGCGGCTGCCGGCATGGTCGCCATCAGGAAGCCCAGCCCCTCCAAGGCACGCAGGAACAGCATGGCCGGGATGCCCGGCCAGAACGGCGCCAGGGTACTCGAGACAGTCAACAGGACCAGCCCCGTCAGCATGCAGCGCCGCAGCCCCCATCCATCGGCCAGCCCCCCCATCACGGCTCCCAGTAGCATGCCCGCCCCCTGAACGGTGGACAACAGCCAACCCGCCTGAGCCAGCGATAGGCCCATGGACTCACGCAATGTGGGCAATGCGGGGGCCAGCTTGGCCACATGCAAGGCCGCGGCCACACCGGCCAGGATCACCACACCGGCAGGTCCGGGCAGCCATGCACGCAACACTCTCATGAAAGCAGGCGCCGACCGGTCAGCCGTTCGTGCTCACGCAAGGCGAAGCGGTCCGTCATGCCGGCGATGAAATCGGCCACGGCCCGAGCCACGTCGGGGCGGCGGGCAAAGCGCTCACGCATCTCCGCCGGCCGCGCCAAGTAGATGTCGAACAGTTCGCGCACCACCTGTCTGGCCCTGCCCGTGGTCTCCATCACACTGGGATGGCGGTAGAGATTCTTGAACAGGAACTGTTTGAGCTGGGTGGACTCCTCCCGCATGGTGGCGGTGAACCCCAGCAGCGACGGCAGGTGGCGGACTTCATCGGCGCTACCCGGCGCGCTGTGAGCCAACGCGGCCCGCGTGGCATCGATCACGTCGTACACCTGCTGACTCAGCATGCGCCGGATCGACTCGTACAACAGTCGCCGCCCGGCCCCGGGCTCGGCCAGCGCAGGGAACCCGGCCAATGCCTGCTGCCGGAAGCGCTCGAACAAGGGCACCGCCCGCAACTGCTCGAGGGTGATCAGCCCCGAGCGCACGCCATCATCGATGTCATGGGCGTTGTAGGCGATCTCATCGGCCAGATTGCACAACTGGGCCTCCAGGCTGGGCTGGGTGCGCTCCAGGAATCGCCGCCCCACCCCACCGGGTTCCCGCTGCTCCAGCTTGCGCGCATTGGCTGCAGAACAGTGCTTGAGGATGCCTTCACGGGTCTCGAAACTCAGGTTCAAGCCGTTGTAGCGGGGATATCGCTCCTCCAGCTCATCGACCACGCGCAGGCTTTGCAGGTTGTGCTCGAAACCGGCCTCGGCGTCCGGACCTCCATGCGCACGCACGCACTCATCGAGCGCGTCCTGACCCGCATGCCCGAACGGCGTGTGGCCGAGGTCGTGTGCCAGCGCGATCGCTTCGACCAGGTCTTCGTTCAGGCCCAGCGATCGGGCCACCGAGCGTCCAAGCTGTGCGACCTCGAGCGAATGCGTCATGCGGGTGCGGAAAAGGTCCCCCTCATGGTTCAGAAACACCTGGGTCTTGTAGACCAGGCGCCGGAAGGCCGTCGAATGCACGATGCGGTCGCGGTCACGCTGGAAGTCGGATCGCGTCGGCGCCGGCACCTCGGGGTGCAGGCGCCCGCGACTCTGACCAGGGTGGCAGGCATACGGGGCCAAGGCCTGCTCCCCAGGCACTGACAGGCTCAGGGGCAGCGCCGACATGGCTCAGACCACCACGCAGCTGGCGTCGACCACTTCGCGCACCAGGGCATCAGGCGCGCCGCGGACCGTGGCCCGGCCCGGACCGTCGATCAGCACGAACTTGATCTCGCCGGCTTCGGCCTTCTTGTCGACGCGCATCAGCGACAGGTAGCGGCCCGCGTTGTCCTGGGCGTCCAGCACCGGACCGACCACCGGCAGGCCCGCCGCCGCGATCAGCCGCACCAGCCGCTCCACCCAGTCCGCCTCGACCAGGCCCAGCCGCTGCGACAGACGCGCCGCCATCACCATGCCGCAGCCCACCCCCTCACCGTGCAACCATTCGCCATAGCCCAGGCCGGCCTCGATGGCATGGCCGAAGGTGTGGCCGAAATTCAGGATCGCCCGCAGGCCGGCCTCGCGCTCGTCCGCGCCGACCACGGCCGCCTTGATCTCGCAACTGCGGCGCACCGCATGCCCCAGGGCCGAGGGCTCGCGGGCCCGCAAGGCGGGAAGATTCGCCTCGATCCAGTCCAGGAACTGCAGGTCGGCGATGGGGCCGTACTTGATGATTTCGGCCAGGCCAGCGCTCAGTTCGCGCGCGGGCAGGGTGTTGAGCACATCGAGATCGCAGATCACGCGCTGCGGCTGGTAGAACGCCCCGATCATGTTCTTGCCCAGCGGGTGGTTGATGGCGGTCTTGCCGCCCACCGAAGAATCCACCTGGGCCAGCAGCGTGGTCGGCACCTGGACAAAGGGCACGCCCCGCATATAGGCCGCCGCCGCAAAACCGGTCATGTCGCCGACCACCCCGCCGCCCAGGGCGTAGAGCGTGGTCTTGCGATCGCTGCCCGAGGCCAGCAGGTCGTCGAAGATCAGGTTGAGGGTTTCCCAGGTCTTGTATTGTTCACCGTCGGGGAGGGCCACCGCACGCACGCTGGCATAGTGCCCAGCCAAGGCCCTTTGGAGGGCCTCCAGGTACAGCGGACCGACGGTGGTGTTGGTCACGATCAGCGCCGAGCGGCCCGCGGGCAAACCCTCGTAGGACTCGCTGCGCCCCAGCAGACCCGGTGCGATCAGGATGTCGTAGCTGCGTTCACCCAACTCGATGGTGACTTGTTCGGCTTGGATTGGATTCATCAGATTCATCGCGAAAGAAGAGACCGCACAGGAGGCGGTGGTGATCTGCCCACAGGTCGCCGGTTCAGCCCTCCCGCGGGGCCGTCAGGCCCACCGGAGGATTGAGATCCAGTTGCATGCAGATCATATTGACCAGCGCAGCCACACTGGGCGACCCCGTTTCGATCACATAGCGCGCAGACGCCCGGTAGAAAGGATCCCTCTCGGCGTACAGTTCCTTGAGCTTGCGCAGCGGATTGGCCACCTGCAGCAGAGGACGCGTCGTGTCGTAGCGCAGGCGGCGATAGAGGTCTTCGGGGCTGGCGCGCAGATAGATCACGCAGAGGGCATTCTGCAACATCCCCCGGTTGGCCGGACGCAGCACGATCCCGCCTCCGGTCGACACCACGCCATCCGCATGGCCCAGGCAATCCGAGAGAACGCCCTGCTCCCGATCCCGGAAAGCCACCTCGCCCTGCGCCTCGAAGAACTCCCGGATGGAGCAGCCCAGACTGGTCTCGAGCAACTGATCGGTATCGAAAAACGGCAAACCCAAGCGACGCGCCAACAGGCGCCCGACCGTCGATTTGCCGGAGCCCGGCATGCCAATCAATACACAGAGCATGGAACCACCAGACAGCCGCACAGCGGGGCTGTGAGGCATGCATCAAAAAAAGGCCTGGCCACCAAGGTGGCCAGGCCGCTCAGAGAGGTCTGATTTTAGCTGGTACCAAAAGAGCCCGTTGTCACATTGCCTGCGGGTGTGGTCACCGTGAAGTTCACCTTGCAACTCGATCCGGAAGGCAGTGTCGCCGAGTAGAAAACGCCCACATTCACTGGGCTCAAACTATCAGTCGTTTTTCCTTGAGAAATAGTCACGGTCGGGACATTTGTCACCGTACTCGGACACGTCAGGCTCGCAGCAAGCACGCTATTGGATGGCATGGAATTGTTGTTGTCATCTGCCACATTGATCACCATTCCGCTTGTTCCGTTCGACACGAGGGTCAAGACAGCATGGGTCGTCGACCAATTCATGGTCACCCCGAGTCGAACGCGAACAGAACTGCTCCAGGCCCCATCACAGGTATTCGGGATCATGTAGGGGATCACCACGGAGTTGGTGACCGCGCAAGCCACATTTCCAGTCATCCCGCCAAGAATCGGCTGATCAGTCGCGGCGTTGTAAGCCGTGGCCTTAGAGTCCTTGGGCAAATAGGCTTCGCCTTCATCGTAAAAGGGATCTCCCGCAACATACTGATTGCTGCCATTCTCATCGATGAAATCCTCTTCCCCATCCAGGTAGGCCAGGACTGTGAACCAACCGTCTCCCGGTCGACTCGCCGCAGAAGTCCAGACTGCCGTGCATTGTGATGCGCTGTTCACAATCGCCACGACACAAGTTCCTGAAATCTGCCCATAGTTGGTGATCAGATTGACGATCGTGCCCGCAGGAATCGGGTTGCCCATCCGATCCGAAAGCAGGACCGTGATGGTCGATTGGACACCCTGGATGATGGAGGTGCCACCATTCGATGCCTCGACACTGACTGGATTGGCTGCAATGGAGGAGCGCAACTGAGTCGGCCGACCATTCGTGACAGCCAACCCAACCGAGGTCGCAGAAATGCTGGAATTGCTTGCCGATGCGGCGGTGACGAGCACAGGCGTAGGCAACTTACCCGAAGCCACCGTGACAGTCACCTGCCCGCTGGCGTCGGTTGTCAAAGTCTGAGAACTGCTGGTATAGGCGCCGTTAACGAAGAAAGTGACCCCTGCCGAGACCGACTGCTGATTCAAGCTCAAGACCACCGACTGACCACTGACACCAGCTCCCTGTGCATTGACTTCCTTGAAGACCACATTCGAGTTGGTCTGCCCAGCCGTAGCCCCCTGAACCACGATGATGGTCGGGGTGGCCGAGACGAAACTCAGCGCAGCCGGAACACTCGACGGCACCACCTGGTAGGACGCCGGCGACGAGGTATAGGTCGTTCCCGACACCACACTGTTGGCCACAATGCTGGCCGCACCAGCCGTCGACAGGGGCACCACCTGGACCGTTGCCACCCCGCTCGAATTGGTCAGGGCGCTGGTGGGATAGATCGTGGCCAGGGCACTTGTGGCACCGGTCGGGATCGTCGTCGAGAACTGCACTAATTGATTCGCAATCGGCGCATTGCTCGCGTTGAGCACGGTGGCCGACGCCAGATAGCTGGAACCCGTCAGAAAGGAGGTCGGGGTGGACAGGGCCGTGCCCGACGCGCTGGTCAAGGCCACCGCCACGGTCGGCGTGGCATTCGTCACCGAGGCCGGCGCCACCACGGTCACGGTCAGGCTCACCGCATTGCCCTTGCTGTCCACCACGGAAACCGTTCCGCTGCCGGCCGCGATGGCGCCCAGCGTCATGCTGGTGCCACTGACTGCCGCCACCAGCACCGCGCTGTTGCTGCTGGTGGCCGCATAGGGCGCATAGCCTCCGCCAATGGTGTAGACCTGCGAGACACCCGTGGTCAGTACCAGGGTTGCCGGCGCGGTCGTGTACAAGGAAGCCACGGGGATATTGGAGTTGTAGCCCCCCGATCCCCCACCGCCACCACAGGCTGTCAGGATCGCAATCAACAGCAGCCCGAAAATCAGTTTCAAGTATTTCATTTCAATGTCCTAGACCAGCTCAACGAACCGTCGCCCGTTCAGAAACCATCTTTGGTGTGATGAACACCAGCATTTCCTGCTTGCTCGACGACTTGTTGGTCGTCTTGAAAGCATTGCCAAGAATCGGAATATCCCCCAGCAAAGGCACCTTGGTGAGGCTGTCCGTCTCGGTCAACTGGAAAATCCCGCCAATCACCACCGTACCGCCATTCTCGACCAGCACCTGGGTCTTCACGTGCTTGGTGTCGATGGCAATGCCTTGGGCCGTCACTTCACCTTTGCTGTCATTGTTGATGTCCAGGTCCAGGATGATGTTGCCTTCAGGGGTGATCTGCGGGGTCACCGACAGGCTCAGATTGGCCTTGCGGAAGGCCACGGCCGTGGCACCGCTGGACGTGGCCTGCTGATAGGGATATTCCGTGCCCTGCTCGATAATGGCCTTGGTCTGGTCGGCGGTCACCACCCGCGGACTCGACACCACCTTGCCCTTGCCGTCGGCCTCCAGCGCCGAGATTTCCAGGTTCAGGAATCGGTTTGCTGCCGAAT
The DNA here is from genome assembly GCA_019233055.1 of Curvibacter sp. GTDB lineage: Bacteria > Pseudomonadota > Gammaproteobacteria > Burkholderiales > Burkholderiaceae_C > Curvibacter. Next base: position 2,502 of record JAFAMV010000193.1, on the reverse strand, counting down.
TGAACAACGAGATCGCAAAGGACGCCGGGCTGTAGCCCCCCTGCCCCGTGGCGGGCAGATTGACAAAGCTGGTATTGGTATTGGTCATCAGATTCGAGGTCTGACCGGTCGTGGAGGTCAAGGCATCGTAGGAGCCACCAAAGGCCACACTGTTGCCCCCACCCACGCCGTAGCCAGCACTGCCTCCGTTGATGGCACGCGTATCTGCGCCCCCCAGTCGAGCCCCCAGCGAAGCCCCGAAAGTATCCGAGGCCTGAACGATCCGGGCCTCGATCAGAACCTGCCGGACCGGAATATCGAGCTTGGCCAGCAACTCCTGCACTTCCTGCAACTTCTGAGCCGTGTCGGTGACGAAGAGCTGGTTGGTCCGGGCTTCGGCAATCGCGCTGCCTCGGGCCGACAGGAAGCGCGTCACACCGGCGGCAGGAGCGCCGACACCACCTGCCGCGCCACCACGAAGCTGCAGCACCATGTCGGTGGCCCGCGCATAGTTGAGCTGGAAGGCCTGGGTCCGCAGGGGCTCCAGCTTTTCGATGTCCTGCAGCGCCTCCAGGTCCTTCTTGGTCCGGGCGTCGAGTTCATCCTTGGGCGCGATCCACAACACATTGCCAGCCTTGCGCATGCCCAGCCCCTTGGAGTCCATGATGATCTGCAAGGCCTGGTCCCAAGGCACGTCCTTGAGCCGCAGGGTCAGGTTGCCGGTCACCGTGTCAGAGGTGACGATGTTGAAATTGGTGAAATCGGCGATCACCTGCAGCAAGGACCGTACATCGATGCTCTGGAAATTCAGCGACAGTTTTTCGCCGGAGTAAGTGGGCGTCTGCAGCAGCTTGGTGGTGTCGATCTTCTTGGGCCGCACCTCCACCACGAACTGGTCGTCGCTCTGGTAGGCCGAATGCTCCCAGTCACCCTTGGCTTCGATGGTCATCCTGACCCGATCACCCTGGACACTGGTCGAGATCAATTGCACAGGCGTGCCGAAATCGGTGACGTCGATTTTCCGACGCAGACCTTCCGGCAGGGACGCCTTCAGAAACTCCACGGTGATGCTGTGCGGCAGGACCTTGAGGTCCACCCCCATCTGGTTGTTCGGCAGTGCCACGATGATCCGTCCGGCATTGTCGGATCCCCGCTTGAAATCCACATCCTTCAAAGGCAGCACATCGGAATTCCTGGACTCGGCAAAACTGGTCTGCACCGCCGCCCCGCTGGCGGCGGTCACAGCCACCGGATCGAAGACGATGTAGATGGATTGCCCTTTCACCTGGGTCACATAGGAGGTGAACGCCTTCAGATTCAGGACCAGGCGCGTGCGATCGGTGGCCTGGATGATATTGACGGACTTGACATTGCCCTGGGCAAAATCGACCCGATTGCCGGGCAGGCCGTTGTCCAACTGCGGAAAATCGAGCGCCACCCGCGCCGGAGACTGGATGGAAAATCCGGTCGGCTGAGAAAGCACGGGAGCCGAAAAATCAAGCTGCACCACCTCGCGGCCGTTCTGCATCGAGTCCGTGATCGATTTGAGCTTCAGCCCGTCCTGCGCGAAGGCGGGCGCCAACGACGCGACCGACAAGCCCAGCACAACTGCACACGCCAAGATCGCTCTGATTCCGAAAGTTATCTTCATTTTCCTTGCTCCTGCAGTTGCAACGACGCCGGACGCTCAACCCAATCCCCAGAAGCATCTTGCACAATCTCACGCAACTGAACCTCGGTCTCACTGATCTTCAGGATCAGACCGTAATTCTGACCCATGTGATTGCCGACTTTGACCTGATACAGCAGATTGTCATTCCGGATCAGGGCCACCTGCTGACCGTCTTTCAACATGCTGCCGACCATGGCCATCGAATCCAGAGGCATCATCTCCAGGGCTTCCTTGCGCCGCGCCAACTCGGGCGCCACCAAGGCCGCATTGCCGGGCGCCGCGTCCCGACGCAGGGCCTGGGTCAATTTCTGGATATTGAATGGATCCACCAAACCACTGGCGACATAGTCTTCAGGATTGAATTTCTTCGGCTCCTGCAACGGGGTCACCCGGGGGCGGCTCTGAAGGCGCTGCTGGGAGACCCAGTCCTGGATCTCGGCCTCATCCGAACCGCATCCGGAGACCAGAAGGATCAAGCCCAGAATGATCAGAAGACGGCTCATTTGCGTCCTCCTGCCTTGCGCTGGGCCGCCACTTCGTCGGGATCCAGATATCGGAAGGTTCTGGCGGTCGCATCCATAGACAGCGTGCTGCCGTCCTTGCCAGGCGACAGTACGAGATTGTTCAAGGTCACGATTCTCGACAGATGCGCAATATCGGAGGCAAATGCGCCGATGTCATGGTATTTGCCGGTCACCCGGATTTCAATCGGCAATTCAGCGTAATACTCTTTGACCACCATCTGGCCGGGCTTGAACAGATCGAACTGCAAGCTGCGGCCCAATCCCGCCTGGTTGATATCCGACAGCAGGGCCGACATTTCGGCCTTGCCAGGCAACTGCTTCTCCAAC
>JAFAMV010000086.1 GCA_019233055.1 Curvibacter sp. | reverse complement strand
CTGACCGGCACCGACGCCTGGAGCTGGGACGCCCCGTTTTCCTACACCGCCAAAAGAGTGGCCGAGACCGGCAACAAGGCACTGATCTGGGAAGGCCACAAGGCAGGGCGGGACATCGGTTACTGCCACCTCGAAAAGCTGCACAACCTGGAGTCGCTGCCGTCGAAGGGATTCACCGTCAGTTGCTTTCCGCACAAGATCCGCGGTGCCAGCGCAGGCTGGACACGCGCTGTGGCGATCTTCGATGAGCCCGTCTGATTCAAACTGAAGCTGGAGAAAGTTGTCATGTCTTTTTCTGCCATTCACCGCGTCGTGACCTGCCATGACGCGCAAGGCCGCTCCACGGTGAGCAGCGATGGTCCCCTGCCCAACGTGGTGGAGATAGCCGCTATCCCGGGCACGGTGTTCCACGAGGTCTGGAGCACGCAGGGCAGCCCTGCGCCCCTGGACAATGGTCCGGATCCCACGCTCGGACCTGTGCTGCTGCCCCCGCCGCCACAAGGCACCCGCATCCGTTTCGTCGACATCCCGCCCGACACCGCCGAATTTCTTTCGACGGGCGCGAGCAAGATGCATGAGGCCTTCAGCGCGATAGGCGATACCCATGCCTCCACGGTGCGCGCCGATTCTCCGCACCCCTTGATGCACCGTACCGAGTCGCTGGACTACGGCGTGGTGATCGAAGGTGAGATGACCCTGGTGTTGGATCAGGCCGAGGTGCAGCTCACGCCGGGCAGTGTCGTGGTCCAGCGAGCCACCAACCACGCCTGGGCCAACCGCTCCGGCCGCCCCTGCCGCATGCTGTTCATATTGGTGGATGGTGTCGCGATGGAAGCGGTTGACGGCGCACACGGCAGGCCCTGATGCCGGCCAGGAGATTTGAAAAATGAAATTCGCCACCCTCAACGACGGAACGCTGGACGGCGCTCTGGTCATCGTTTCACGCGATATGCGGCGGGCCTTGCCGGTCCCCCACATTTCCCGCAGTCTGCTCAATGCCTTGCGCCGCTGGGACTCGGTCTCGGCAGCACTCGAGAAGGCCTACCGGACACTGAATGACGGCGAGGCAAGCGGTGCCATCGGCTTCGATCCACAGGCCTGCAGCGCCCCATTGCCCCGTGCTCCGCAATGGCTCGATGCCTCGGCCTTCTTGAACCATGGGCGCTTGATGGAGCAAGCCTTCAATACCCCGCCGATACCCCAGTTCAACACCGTGCCGGTGATGTACCAGGGTGCGAGCGATGATTTCCTCGGCCCCTATCAGGATGTGCCGCTGCCCAGCGCAGCCGATGGCATCGATTTCGAGGGCGAGTTCGGTGTCGTGCTGGGGCCCGTCGCCATGGGGGCCACATCGCAGCAAGGGCTCGACGCGGTGCGCCTGCTGGTGCAGATCAACGATTGGAGCCTGCGGGCACTCGGGCCGCACGAAATGCAGACCGGCTTCGGCTTTCTGCAGGCCAAACCTTCGACCTCGTTCGCACCGATCGCCGTGACACCGGATGAACTGGGCACTGCCTGGCGGGAGGGTCGAGTCCAGATGCGCTTACATGTCCAATGGAACGATGATCGTTTTGGCGAACCGCATGGCGGGGAGATGAATTTCTCCTTCGGCCAGCTCATCGCCCATGCCGCGCGCACACGGCGTCTGACAGCCGGCACGATCGTGGGCTCCGGTACCGTCTCCAACCAAGCCCGATCTGCGGGCTCGGCCTGTATTGCCGAGCGGCGTGTGATCGAAAAGATCGACCTCGGCGAAATCCGCACCGGCTTCATGCAGTTTGGCGACCGGGTGCGTATCCAGGCCCGATATGACGATGGACGTGATGGGCCTTTTGGCGTCATCGAGCAGCGCGTCGTCCAGGCACAGCTGACTGGGGTGCAGCCATGAAGGTGTTGATCACCGGCGCGGGTGGCTTCATCGGTTCCACCCTGGTCCGAGCCCTGCTCCAGTCAGGCCATCTGGGTGAGCAACGGGTGCAGAAGATGGCCATCGTCGACCACCGATTGCCGGATCGTCCAGACTTCGTCCAAGGCATTGAAGGGGACCTTTGTGATGCCCGCACACAGCAGCAGATCGCCGACTTCGCGCCCGACGTCTGTTTCCATCTGGCGGCCTTGCCCGGAGGTGCCGCCGAGGCCGACCCCGCCGCCAGCCGCCGTGTGAACCTGGAAGCCACACTGGACCTCTTCGACACCCTGGCGGGCCGTGTCCCAGGCACCAAGCCGCCGGTATTGGTCTATGCCAGCACGATCGCGGTCTACGGCCTGCCCTTGCCAGACCCCGTCACGCCATCCACACCGACGCGCCCGCCCTTGGTCTACGGTGCGCACAAGCTGGCCTGCGAGATCCTCCTGGCCGACTACACCCGGCGGGGCCTCCTGGATGGCCGATCCCTGCGTCTGCCTGGCATCGTGGCCCGTCCCCGCGCCCCGTCTGGGCTGGTGTCTGCCTTCATGAGCGAGGTGCTCCACGCGATCGCAGCGGGCCAGTCTTTCGTTTGCCCTGTGGGGCCCGATGCGAGCAGCTGGTGGATGTCCGCGCTTTGTTGCGCAGAGAACCTGATGCATGGAGCAGTCATGGACCCCACGTGCGACCCTGAGGGCTGCACTTCACGGGCCTGGCCGCTGCCAGTCATAAGGTTGTCGATGGCAAAGGTGGTTCAAACAGCGTCTCAGATGTATGGCGTTGATGGCGAGGCTCTGGTGCGCTATGCCCCGCAGCCTGAGGTGGAGGCGGTGTTCGGCCGCTATCCGGTGTTGGATGACGCCAGGTCTCGGCTTCTCGGCTTGCGCGACGACGGGTCACCCGAGGCACTGGTGTGTCGAGCGCTGGCGCCCTTCGCATGATCGCTCCTCTGGTCCCGTAGCGACCCATTGGACAACACGCTTTGGGTGGTCCTCAAATGCCCTTAGTCAGTAGTAGGCGCCCCCATGCAAGCCCCTCGGGTGTTTTGGTCATCTCCTCGGGGGCAAGACCGTCCAGTGCTTGGTTCGACCCTGGCGGCGCATGCGCTCAACATGGTCGGCCCGTGCATTTGGCGCTGCCATCCCCATCTTCAAAAAATCAGGGAGAAACCGGTCAACCTGCCCACGGAAGTCGGTGGTTAGTGAATGTCAGCCAGCTAGCCGGCGCTCCAGGCGCATGCGCACGTCGGGCCAGTCAAGATCGATTACCGCGTACATGCCCGGTCCAGGAAATGCGCTCGCGGCGCAAAACACCTTCGCGAATAGCCCCCAGCTTGGCGATCGCTGTGCAGACCTTCCTTAGCGCAACATGAATTGGCAGTCCGTCAGAGCAAGACTTTTTTCAGGTGGTTCGCTTGGGTATTGAGTCTTGTCCACTGTGTTGATGCGATATCTGGTGCAGCGCGGAAATCAAAAAAGGGACGGAGCGTTAGCCCCGTCCCATGGAAGATGCAGCACTCGCAATGCCGCTGAAACATGCCCGACCTGGCAGCCCTGGCCCAGGTCGGGCACGGGTCACACCGATCACTCAAAAGAAGTGACGGATCCCGACTCCGATGCCCCTTGCCGTGCCACTGCCAGCAGGTGTCAGGCCGTTGTTGGTGAAAGTGGCACCGCCTGTATTGGCAATGCGCCCATAGTGCACATAGGCGGCCGTGCGCTTGGAGAAGTTGTGCAGATAGCCGAATGCCAGCAAGTTCGCGCCCGCGCCTTGAGGACTCGTGCTGATGTTGGACTTGACATAGGACGCCTTGAACTCGTCCACCCCCCAAGGGATGGAGGCTGCCAGCAGATAGTCTTTCTGCTTCTGGACCACGAGGGTCTTGAGGGTGGACTGGTTGAGCAGCGCCGATACCTTGATGGCGCCGAAGTCATACGCGCCCACCAAGTTACTGATCTGGAAGTCGCCGCTGAGGTACGTGGTGGTGCTGGTGGCACGTGAGCGTCCAGGCGGACCACCTTGATTCCCGTGGATAACAAGGGATGCTCTTCTCCACTTAACTCTTGGTGGAGAAATGGACACTTTTGTAGCCCTCGGTGAGGGTCGGCGGCGTCGGCGAATTCACAGCGCTGAGTTCAAGGCGCATATCGTGGCTGCCTGCTGCAAGCCTGGTGTGTCGTCGGCTTCAGTGGCGATGGCCAACGGCATCAATGCGAACCTTGTCCGACGAACTTGAATGGCGACTTTCTGTCTGAGCCGCGTTTGCAACTGACGAACTCGAATGACCTCGTTCAGCCTGGAACAGACGTCCACCAGGCCATCCTCATCGACAGAAACTGCCCACCTCATCGGGATTCCCCGGCAACGCCTCCAAGCCCCCTCGATCCCAGAATTTTTCACTCCCATATGACAGCCTTGAATCACACAAGGTTTGTCGTCTGAACAGACCACGGTAGCTCCCCCCGAATGCCCCGGCCTCCCAAGCCGGGGCTTTTTGCTGCCCAGCCGCTTCAGACAACTCCCGCGTGGTTCCAAGCGCTGATGCGTGGCTCCCGGGTCATCGATTTTCCGATGCCCGATCCCCATGCCCCAGCATTTCTCTCGACCCACATTGGAGCCCTTCCATGCCCTTCTCCATCCCCGGCATCCTTCCCATGCTGACCATGTCCTTCACCGCCCTCGAGTGGCTGGCCTGCTTGCTGCTGAGCTACCTGCTGGGCATCCTGTCCCTGCTTGTCTTACCCGCCGTGCACGCCTTCAGCCAACGCTTTGGCCATGACGACAGGTTTTGACGACGACGAGTCGGACCTGGACGCCAGCGGCTTTCCTGGTTCTGCGACTCCCTTCAAACCCACCGCGTCTTCAGCAGACCAGCCCGATCCCCTGCCCCGTCCCGAACGCCCCTTCCCGCATGAGGCCGCGCACCGTCCCGCTTGCCCGTTTTGCGGCAGCAGGCGTGTGCAGACCCGGGATCTCGCCAGAAGGGTCTGCGCCGCTTTGGGCATCCTCGCAGGGGCATTGGGTGGCGCTGCCAGCGCCCTGACCGGCGCCGAGCTCGGAGCCGAATTAGGCGCCCTCGCAGGAACGCTCAGCGGCGGCCCTCCCGGGGCGGCGCTGGGCCTGGTCTCGGGCGCGGTGATCGGCGCCCTGGTCGCGGCTGCGGCCGGCTGCGCCGCCGGCGCCGAACTGGGATCGAGCATCGATCGCCGTGTTCTGCAAAACGTCCGCTGCCTCGACTGTGGCCATGTCTTCAGCCTCCCCGACCCAGCCGCAGACTCTTTGAGCTGAGGTCAGAGCTACCCCGCGCAGTTCCCCTGCGGAGTTCTGCGCGTTCCAAGCCCGGTGTGCCTTTGTGGCGCATCGGGCTTTTTGCTGCCCCACCTCGATCTGGGGCCCTCACCCCTTTCACGGATTTCTTCATGTCCTGCTCCCCTTACCAACGCCCCCCTGTGGTCGAAGAAGCCCTGGCCCAGCTCAGCCGCAAGCTGCCGGGCAGCACCGTGCTCAACAGCCCGTCTGTCGTGCGCGACTTCCTTCTGCTGTCCATGGCCGACCGCGCCCACGAGGTGTTCACCGTCGTGTTCCTGAACGCCCAGCACCAGGTCATCGACGTGCTGGAGATGTTCCGGGGCTCTTTGACCCAGACCTCGGTCTACCCGCGCGAGGTGCTGGTCGAGTGCCTGACACGTCAGGCCAGTGCCGTGATCCTGGCTCACAACCATCCCAGCGGCCATGGCGAGCCGTCCAACGCCGACATCGCGCTCACCCAAACCCTCCAGGCCGCCCTGGCCTTGATCGAGGTGCGTGTGCTCGATCACTTCGTGCTCACCCGAGCAGGCGTGCTCAGCCTGGCCGAGCGTGGATTCATTTGAGGCGCCTGAGGCATCAGAGGGTGGGGCTGGCTTCGGTCTCGGTGGTGGTCTTGGTCCTGGCCCCTGCTTTGTCATGTCTGTTTTCGGTATTTTCTATTTCAACTTCAAGGAGTTTTCTGATGGCTCATCTTCTTCAATCCATGGCCTATGTGGGCACGGCCCCTTGGCACTCCCTGGGCAACCCACTGCCGCCCAAGCAATCCATCGACGTCTGGGCCCGTGAAGCGGGTATGGACTGGACGATCTGCGAGACGCCGGTGCGCTACCTCACCGAGCAAGCCGGGGCGCTGGGCTCCATCCAGACTTTCGAGGACCAGAAGGTGCTGTACCGCAGCGACACCAAGGCTGCCCTGTCCGTGGTCAGCGGTCGCTACCAGGTGGTGCAGCCCAAGGCGGTGCTGGAGTTCTACCGGGACCTGTCCGAGGTCTCCGGCTTCGAGCTGGAAACCGCGGGCGTCCTCAAGGCCGGCCGCAAATTCTGGGCGCTGGCCAGAACCGGCAAGTCCTGCACCCTCAAGGGCACGGATGTGGTCAACGGCTATTTGCTGCTGGCAACCTCCTGCGACGGCACGCTGGCCACGACCGCCACACCGACCACGATCCGGGTGGTGTGCAACAACACCCTGACGATTGCGCTCCAGGGGGCGGCCTCTGCGATCAAGGTGCCCCACAACACCAGCTTCGATGCCCAGATGGTCAAGAAGCAGCTGGGCATTGCCGTGTCCAGTTGGGACAGTTTCATGTACCGCATGAAGACGCTGTCTGAGCGCAAGGTCAAGACCCACGAGGCGATGAACTATTTCCTCAAAGTCCTGTGCCAGACCGACAGCCATGTCGATGCCGCGCAGGGCCTCGTGAATGAGCGGGCCCTGAAGAAGGTGCAGTCGCTCTACGACGGCCATGGCAAGGGGGCCGATCTGGCCTCGGCCCACGGCACGGCCTGGGGCCTGCTCAACGCCGTGACCGAATTCGTGGACCACGAGCGCCGGGCCCGCTCTCAGGAGTACCGGCTCGACAGCGCCTGGTTCGGACAGGGCGCCACACTCAAGCAGCGGGCCTTGGACCATGCCCTGCAACTGGCGGCTTGAATCCATACATCCCTCACCTTCGCCTCTCGCCCGTACCCCACCACCACACCCCTCGTCTGCCCCACGCGCCCTCAGCTTTCAACCCCGCTCAGTTTTGTGCTGATCGGGGTTGATGCATTTTGGGGATGTCTTGGAGCAGGGGGGCTTCAGCCACATTTTGGAAAGGACTGCCCATGAACAGCCATTCAGCGAACGTCACCTCATCAATCTCGCCATCAACCTCACCATCCACATCACCGCGCCGCTCGGGCGTGGCATTGCGCCTGGTCAAGACCGTGGACCTGCCTCGGCAGGACTGGCTGCAGGTGCGCAAGGGCGGCATTGGCAGCTCGGACGCCGCTGCCGCCGTCGGCCTCAACCCCTACCAGTCGCAGTTGGAGCTGTGGATGGTCAAGACGGGACGGGATGGGGCATTGCCTCAGGTCGACCCCAAGGACGAGACCTCCCCGATGTACTGGGGCACCCTGCTGGAGCCCATTGTGGCGGCGCACTACACCAAACGCACCGGCCACCGGGTGCGGCGCGTCAATGCGGTCTTGCAACACCCCCAGTATCCCTGGATGCGGGCCAACATCGATCGCGAGGTGCTGGGCGCCCCCGAGGTCCAGATCCTGGAGTGCAAGACCACCGGCATTCATGGCGTGCGGCTTTGGCGCGACGGGGTGCCGGAGTACATCCAGCTGCAGGTTCAGCACCAACTGGCGGTGACCGGCAAGTCTGCGGCCGATGTGGCAGTGCTGGTCGGTGGACAGGATTTGCAGGTGCATCGCATCCAGCGTGACGCGCTGATGATCGAGCGCCTCATCGCCTTGGAGCAAGCGTTTTGGCGCTATGT
>JAFAMV010000046.1 GCA_019233055.1 Curvibacter sp. | reverse complement strand
TCGGGTCACCGAAGTCCCTGTCAGGCTATACCCCGACAAGCGTGGCCGCCCCCCTCATCTACGCTCTTTCCGGGACGGTTGGCGTCATTTGCGCTTCATTCTGAGCCACTCGCCTGACCTGCTGCTCATATGGCCCGGAAGCCTTGCTTTGTTTCTGGGCATCATTCTGATGATGGCACTGGTATCTGGCCCTCAGTTCATCGGCAAGTTCTACTTTGGGGTCCATTTCGTCGTATTGGGTGCCATGCTGGCCCTGATCGGTACGAACATCCTTTCCATGGGCTTGCTCGGCAAAATGATCCTGGGCATCGGCCCCCCAGGACACTCCAAAATCCTGCGCCGAATTCTCGGTTACCCCTACCTACTCGAAGGAATTCTCGTCCTCGGGGGGGGGTTGGTCACGACAGGCCTCATCGTCGATGGGCAGTTGCTGTGGCGATGGATCCGCACCCGTGCCGCCATGGACGACACCGTCCACTTGGCCATTGTCGCGTCGACCATGATCGTCATCGGCATTGAACTGCTGTTCTCGTCATTTATCGTGTTCCTGGCGAACGTGCGGATCAGCAGTGTCTGGAACGACACGCCGTCTGACGGTGCAGAAGCGCCGCCAACACGTGACGGCAGGCCCCACACATCATGAAAGCACCCATACCAATCGCCCTGATGGGGCTCGGATGGGTGGGTACCCACCGTCACGCGGCAGCCATAGCCCGCAGCCCCAATTTCCGCTTGGTGGGCGTGATCGATCGAAATGCAGAGCGCGCCCGCCTCATGGGAAAGAAGCTGAATGTTCAGCATGTCAGTCATGTCGACCGGATACCCGACGTGCCTTGGTTGCAGGAAGCCGCCGCCATCACCATTGCCACACCACCGCACCTGCATTGCGAGTTGGCGATCGACGCACTGTCGCGCGGCCTCCATGTGCTCACCGAAAAGCCTTTCGCCATGCAACGCCACGAGGGCGAAATGATGGCGCGATGCGCACGCGATGCAGGCAAGATTTTGGGCGTTACGCACAATTTCCAGTTCAGTCGATCAGCGCAATGTCTTGCCCGCGATATGGATTTGGGACGACTCGGCAGGCTGAGCCGGATTCATGCAGTTCAACTGAGCAATCCACGCCGCCGCCTTCCAAGCTGGTACGAAACCCTGCCGGCGGGCCTTTTCTATGATGAGAGTCCACATTTGCTGTATCTGATTCGGCGCTTCGCTCCGGGGCCTTTGGAACTCGCACAAGCGACAGTTCTCCCCTCGCGCCATGGAACACGCACCCCTTCTTTGGTGCAGGCACGATACAGATGCGCTGGACCGGAGGGGACGTTTCCCGTGACGCTCGATATGCACTTCGAGGCACCGCTTTCGGAATGGCACCTCATCGTCCACGGTGAAGAGGCCATGGGCGTCATCGACATCTTTCGAGACATCTACTTGCGACTGCCGAACGACGGCCTTCATGTCACCACCACTGTTTTGCGTAGCAGCCTTCTCGCCACGACTCAACACTGGCTGCAGCACTTTACGTCGGGTGTTCAGCACCTGCTCGGCAAACTCGACTACGGCAACAACGAAATCTATAGACGATTCGCCGACGCAATCCGCACCGGCAGGTCAGCGATTGGAATGGATCCAGAGGCCGCCCTGGCTGTCCTGAACATGCAACACGACATTCTTGAACAGGGGTCGACCGCCCGATGATCACCGCTCACGATCTTTTGCCACGCTTCTTACAGGCATACCCCTTCCAACCCGCAACGGGGATCTGGCGGGCTGTAGAAGTAGCAGCATTGGTCAATCATGGCATCCCAGAGGGTCGCGGTTTGGACGTCGGATGTGGGGATGGACTGCTCACCAGCATCATCGACGCACAGTTGAAGGGCAAACGCACCTGGGTCGGTATCGACCCTGACCCCGCGGAAATAGCAATGGCCCGAGATACCGGCCTGTATGAACAATGCCTAGTTGCTGGCGGCGGATCGCTACCTCTGGAATCAGCAAGTTTTGACTTTGCACTTTCTAATTCAGTGCTCGAACACATCCGCGATTTACGCCCTGTTCTGTTCGAAGTGGCGCGGATTCTCAAACCCAAAGGCCAATTCCTTATCACCGTGCCTAGCAACAACTTTCATACCGCCCTGCGCGGACCGTTGTGGCCTGATGCTGACCGTGCCCGCTACCTTCGGGCTATCGATCGCCGCTGTGCACATATCCACTACTGGGGTGAAGATACTTGGCGTGAGGAACTCGCTGGCGCAGGGCTCTCCCTAACGCTCGCCGCACCTTATCTGGATCGCGCCGAAACCCAACGTTGGGAAACTTGTTCACGATTCACTGGGGGACTGCTGTATGCACTGTTTCGTGGCAAGCAACAGCCAATTCAGATACAGCGCAAACTGGGCATGCGCAACCATTCAAGGTCTCTGCCACGCCCAATAGCCAATCTGGGCGCCCGTCTCCTTTCCGGAGCGCTCGACCAGCACGTGGGCCCACCTTATGCTTGTCTGCTGCTTGTTGCCAAGAAGAGCTGATGATCTGGACCAGTAGGCAGTCGCTCCGACTGGTACGGCAGGGCCTCATCGGTGCGTTGTGTTTCGGCCTGAACCTGTTTCTGATGTGGACATTGGTTGCCATCCTCAAGCTCGACATTTTTATTGCTACGACGATCTGCTTTTTTGTATTCAATGCCCTAGGTCATCATCTGTCACGCACATTTGTTTTTTATGATGCACTCAATCGCTATGAGCAAAGTCTTATTCGCTTTCTTGCGGTGATGGCAACCAATCTTGCGCTGAACCTCGTTTTCATGGCAATCGCAGTCAAATTGTTTGGACTTTATTACCTGTTTGCCAGTGCGGGCATCGCGGCGTGTTTTTTCATTGTGAACTACCTTATTCACTGTAGATGGACGTTTCGCTGAATGGACTCCCTCGCAGCAACGCCCCCCGAAACTGCCCTGCCCCCAGGGGCACAGCGCATCGTCTGCATCACGCACTTCTTTCCAATCCGAAAGGGAGGTATCGAGGCAGTCGCGCTCGAAATCAACCGCCGCCTTGCAGCCGATGGCCTGAGCATTGATTGGTTTGCCAGCGTCGGCGCTGGTACTCTTGAACCCATTGCCGGCCTTCACTTCCGACCGGTCAAGGCCATCAATCTCATTGAACACATGGCGGGTATTCCCTTGCCATTATGGCTCTCAAAGGATATTTCAGCTCTTTATACTGCAATTCGTGATTGCGATGCAGTCCATATCCACGACTTTATTTATCCCGGCTCACTGCTGGCTTTGATATTCGCACGCCGTTGGAAAAAGCCCGTGATTTTGACCCAGCATATCGGTCACATTCCCTACCGCAAGCGTGCGCTGGGTGCTTTGTTGAGCACAATCAATCACACCGTTGGCCGCTGGGCCCTGCGCCAAGCCTCACGCGTCGTGTTCATCAGCAATTCGGTCGAAGCCTACTTCCACAGCTTCGTCCCTTTCCGTACCCCCCCCATTTATCTTCCCAATGGCGTTGACCTTGAGATCTACACACCGGTAGAACTCACCACCCGTCAAGCTATCAGACAAAGTCTCGGTTTGGGTTGCGAGGATCCGATATGCCTGTTTGTCGGACGCTTCGTTGAGAAAAAGGGCTTGCAGTTGTTGGCCGAACTAGTGCGCCAATCGCCCCATGTGAAGTGGCTTTTTGCAGGTGAAGGGCCCCTCCATCCTGATCGCTGGCAGGCCCCCAATGTCCGCGTGCTGGAAGGATGGCGTCGTGAACGTCTGGCAGACCTTTACCGGGCAGCCGATTTATTGGTCCTGCCAAGCCGCGGTGAAGGATTCCCGCTTGTCGTACAGGAGGCCTTTGCGTGCGGAACCCCCGTCTTGATCAGCGACGAGGCCGCCGCCGGCTGCGAACGCGCTCGCCACCTTCTCTTCGAGGTTCCCATCACAGGTGAGGGACTCGTCAAACGTTGGACATCGCATCTGAATGCCCTGTTGGCGCTGCCAGGCAAACTCGAAGACCGCCGGGCGGCCGTCGCGTCATTTGCACAATGCGAATGGTCATGGGAACGAAGCGTCGCCATCTACAAAAGACTTTATCGTGACAGCACTTCTTCTGTCATCGAATACCCTGCGTCGAAGTCGCCTCCTTGACTTCACCCTCAAAATGTCAGACCTCTCGCTTTCGCTCAAGCCTGCCCCCTGGCAAATTGCAGCTCTGATACTAAGCCTTATTTGCTGCGCCGCATTCTTTGTTCCGATAATTCCGGCAATTCAACTTTCCCCAATTTTCGAACATCTTTTCTATACCTATGACCCCCCGGCCGCCGGTCTTGGTTTGGCTCTCACCGTGATCGCCGCAGTCATCTTGGACCAACGTGGCAAGGCAAAGGCTCTATTCGGCTGGATCGGAACCCATCCCGGGTGGATCTCTGGCATTGCATTTTCGGTTGCGGCATTAGGCGCCATATTCGTCTACCACACTCATCCACTCTCCATGGATGAATATGCACCGCGCTTGCAAAGTGAAATCTTTGCTGCAGGGAAATTGATCGGGCAGGTACCGCTTTCGCTCACTACCATCTTCATGCCCAGTTTTTTCAATGGCTGGTTCATCAACTTGTCTCAAACAAATGGCGCATTGGCATCGGTCTACTGGCCCGCTTTCGCCTTGTTGATGGCTCCATTCTCTTTTTTTGGCGTGCCATGGCTTTGCAATCCAGTCTTGACGGCAGCCACATTCCTGGGACTCTCTCGTTTACTTGAATTGCTGGTGCAGGATGCCGCGGTACGGGGTGCAGTGCTAGCGGCAACCCTTGTTTCTCCGGCGATCCTGATCAATGGCATGAGCTATTACGGCATGCCTCTTCAATTACTCTGTACCGTTATGTTCACCTACGGCCTGCTACGCGGGACGCGCCCATACCATTGGGCTGCAGGTGCATGGGCTGCCATCGGGTTGACCGCCGTCAATCCTGTCCCCTTCATTCTTTACGCTGTGCCGTGGGTATTCTGGATTATAAAAAAATCTCCCGCACGCTGGCGTACACTCGCCGCCCTCGCCAGTGGTGGTCTTCCGCTTACACTTCTCTTCGGTCTGGGCTGGAAGATTTTCTTAATGAAAATATTCGCCACTTCGCAGGCAGAATTGAACAGTGACAGCATTATTTCAATACTCAGCATATTTCAGCCACCCACCCCATCGCTATTGATCGCTCGAGCAATTGCGTTGATCAAACTTTGCGTATGGGCCATGCCAGGGTTACCTGTCTTGGCTTTTCTCGCATTGGGTAGTCCGAATCGGCACAGCCTAAGCAGTGTTTTTTTTGCTTCTGCACTCCTGACACTGACTGGTTACCTGTTTGTACCCTTCGATCAAGGTCATGGCTGGGGATACCGTTACTTCCATGCCGCATGGCTCACCCTGCCAGTGTTAGCAGGAATAGGCATCCAGCAGCTGATACAAAGGCAAGGGGAGCTCGAAAAGGCACGCATGTTTGGTTTTTTACTGGTAGTGAGTCTGGGCTCACTTCTTCTCGCCCTGCCGCTTCGAGCAATTCAAGTCGAATCCTTTGTCACCAATCACCTACAGCAGATTCCAGCCCATATTCCCGACAATACCCGTCAAGTGGTCTTCATCCATGTTGGATGTGGTGCCTACACGGCAGATCTTGTGCAGAATGATCCTTTTCTTCGAGGCCATGAAATACGTCTTGTCAGCCAAGGGCATGAGCAGGATGCCAGAATCGCGGCAACGCTTGGGCCGCATCCGCGATTCGCGGCCTCTGGACCTTGCGGTGATCGTTGGCGACTTGACTGACGAGCTGAGCGCTTACTATCTGCGGTCAACTCGATTTTTGCTGCCGGTGCAATCTGGTAGATTTGGTTCAGAATTTTCAACCACGGTTGGTTTCACGCTCGTCGGATTCAAACCTATTCTCACTTGACCCCATGAAACTGCTGCTCAAATGGTTGCTCAGCGCTGCTGCCCTGTTGTTTGTGGCCTATCTCTATCCTGGTGTCGAGGTGCGCAGCTTCGGCTCGGCCTTGATCGCAGCCTTTGTGATCGGCCTGTTCAATGTGGTGTTGCGGCCCGTCCTGGTGCTCTTGACCCTGCCCGTCACCATCGTCACCCTGGGCCTGTTCCTGTTCGTGATCAACGCCCTGATGTTCTGGTCGGCCGCCGGTGTGCTGGCCGGTTTTCAGGTCAACGGCTTTGGAGCCGCCTTGATCGGCTCGCTGATCTACTCGGCACTGGGCGTGCTGATCGAATCAGCGTTGCAGGCTCTGTTCCCGAACCATTGAATTGAGTTCGCGGGTCCGGGCGTCGATGATCGATGCCTCGACATGGTCGGCCCCGCCGCCCGCCCGACGCACCAGCTCTTGCGCGGCCTTGAAACGGTCCAGCGCCCCCCCGTAGTCATAGTGCGCCACCTTGGCCTCGGCTTCGGCCCGCACCGCGCGCACCGGCTGTCCCGCCGCGTTCCAGGCACTCGACAACCATTGCCAGGCCAGCGCATCGTGGCCATGCACGGTCACCCAGGTCTGCAGCGTCTCGGCCACCGGCTCGGCCTGCGCCGGTGAGGCCGCCTGCAGGCGGGCCTGTGCGGCCAACAGCAGTTCGGGCCGGGCGCCCTGGCTGCTGAGGCTCAGCGCAGCGGCCGGCACCGGATTTCCGCCCGCCAACGCCACCTCGGCCACCAGCAAGCGCTGCAGGCGCAAGGCGGCGGCATCACCCTGGACCAGGGGATAGATCCGGGCCGCCATGTGATCGGCCTGCCGGTAGTCGCGCAGCTGGCTGGCCGCCAGGGCCGCGGTGTACAGGGCCATGACCTGATGCCAGGCCGGCAAACCGGCGAATCCAGGCCCCTCGGGTTCGGCCAGCCACAAGCGTTGCTGATCCACCCCGGGGTTGCTGAGCACCCGAGCACGGGCCATGATCATGGCGTGGTCCAAGGCAATCGGCTGGACCTGGCCCTTGGGCAGCGGCGTGGGCGCGCCCTTGAGCTGTTGACGCGCCTGCATGTCGGCAATGCGCTCGGTGGTCAGCGGGTGGTTGCGCAGATAGGGATAGGCTTCGTTGTCGTTGAGGCGGCTGGCCAGCTGCAGTTTGTCGAACATCGTGACAAAGCCCTGGCCATCGAACCCCGCCGAGGTCATCACCCCATAGCCCACCCGGTCGGCCTCGCGCTCCATGTCGCGCGAGAACTTGAGCTGGTTCTGCAGGGTCAGCGCCTGCCCGCCCACCACCAACGCGCTGGCGGCATCCGGGCTGCGGCTGGCCGCCAGCGCAGCCAGGATCAGGGCGCCCACCAGCAGGGGCGTCTGCTGTCCGTCATGGGTCATGAGGCGGGAGATGTGGCGCTGCGTGATGTGGCTGAGTTCATGCCCCAACACCGAAGCCAGTTCATCACGGTTGCTGACGATCGAGATCAGGCCCAGGTAGACCCCCATGTAGCCGCCGGGCAGCGCAAAGGCATTCACCTCGCGGTCGCGGCCCAGGATGATCTCCCAGGCAAAGCGCTCGTCCTGGTCCGGCGTCAGTTCACCACGCTTTCTCGCTGCCTCACGCAGGGCATCCCAGATGGTCTGCACGTACTCCATCAGCACCGGGTCGTCGATGTAGTCGGGGTCGCGGTAGAGTTCGTAGGCGATCTGATCGCCGAGCTTGCGCTCGGCACCCAAGGTCATGGTGCCGGCGTCGCCCAGGGCGGGGAGCTGGGCAACGGTCTGTGCCGCCGGTACCAGGACCAGGCTCAGGCTGAACAAGTAAGGGAGGAGTTTCCAACGCTTCATTTTCATCAGCATTGTGCTTTGACAAGCGAAGTGCCAAAAGATCCCCGGACGTAGTACTTGCGGGCCCCCTGGGATCCAATCGTATTTATCAAGATCTGTGCTTCCCACAAATGCAACTCACACACGCCACCCCACCATCCGCTTGATCTATAGTGCATACCCAATCCATCCGATGGCCCCATCAACACCGCATCTTTCATGTCCAGTCAATCCGAACTCACTCATTTTGATGTCCAAGGACAAGCTCACATGGTTGATGTTGGCGCCAAAGCCCATACCCACCGTGTTGCCGTTGCCAGTGGTCGCATCCTGATGAAGATGGAGACACTTTCACTGATCGAATCTGGCGATGCGAAGAAGGGCGATGTGCTGGGGGTTGCCCGCATTGCAGGCATTCAAGGCGCAAAACGGACCAGTGAGTTGATTCCTCTATGCCACCCACTGGCACTTACACGAATTGCGTTAGATTTTGAGACCCTCCCTGAACCGACCCCTGGCATCTACTGCAAGGTAACCGCAGAAACGGTGGGCCCTACTGGTGTTGAAATGGAAGCACTTACCTCCGTGCAGATAGCTCTCTTGACCATCTACGACATGTGCAAAGCAGTTGATCGTGGCATGGTGATCACCGATGTTCGCTTGCTTGAAAAGCATGGAGGCAAGTCCGGATCATTCACTAGTGAACCCTAAAATTTGAAATTGGCTTCATTTTGATCCCTGCTCTTCATGGTATTCATCGTCGATATTGATGGCCCATATTTCTTCTTTGTCTGAGCGACCAGAAACTATCAACTCAACCGCTTTTTTGGCGGTCAACATCGAATGATCCTGATTGTTATAACGATGCATGCCATTACGGCCGATCAAGAATAAATTTTCGATCTTGTCCAAAGCTGCCCGAAGCCTATCGAATTGATGATACGCCTCCCCAAAATAGCCAGGATACGCCTTCGGAACACGAATCACCACGGCATCTTCGGCAGCAGGCACTCCGGTCAATCCGATTTTGAACATCTCCTCTTGCGCCAAGGAAGTCAGTTCTTTATCCGTTCTTTTCCACAGATCATCTGTTTCTTTGCAAAAGTACTCCAGTCCGAGCCAAATCGTCCCTGATTTGGCTACCATATTTGGACTCCAGTTATTGAAGACTTGAACCCGCCCAACTTGTACGCCGGGTTCTTGAATGTATATCCAATTATCTCGCAACGTCTTCGGAATATCTTTTTCAAGGTAAAGAAGCCCAATTGTGATGAAATCACGATATTCCAAGTTCGTGGCGATCGCTCTTACATCAGGCTCCCATTGAGGGGGTAGTGCCCGCACTAGATCTTTGATCGGCATGGTCGAGATAAGATAGTCGCATGCCAGCTTTCTTACCTCACCATCAGAATCCTTGATTTCAACCAAAGAAATTCGCTCACCCAAAAATTCGAACCGCTGAGCTCTGGTATTCATCCATATCTGCCCACCCGCCTCCAGGAATTTTTGGGCCACAGTTTCCCACATCTGACCCGGCCCCAATCTCGGATAAAGAAAATGTTCGATCAGTGAAGTCTCTGTTGCTCCCGATTCCGCTGGCTTCCACAATGAACGCAATGCGTGCTTGATTGCCTTCAGGACAGAAAGGCTCTTGATTCGTTGAGCCCCCCAATCGGCACTGATATCACGACAGGCAACCCCCCAAACCTTTTCTGTATATTCCTTGAAAAACTGCAAGAACAGACGTCGCCCAAAGCGATTAATGAAAAAATCTTCGAGAGATTTTTCTGGCTTGATTGGATGCAATTTGGCCATCATATAGCTGAAGCCAAATAAAACTACCTTATTGAAACCTAGCTTGCGCAATGAAGACGCATTCAGTTTCAATGGATAATCAAAGAATTTTGCATTGTAATAGATCCGCGAAAGCCGGTTTCTTACCAGCATGTCGCCACCTGAAGATTCAGGACGCGAATCAGAACTTTTGGGCAAGGCACCTCTCTGCATGCCCTTGTATTTCAGCACAAGATCTGACCCGTTTGCCTGGTCTTCAATTGGAAGAACGGATGTCCACCAATTCATCACCCAATCTGATTTTGAAAAAAAACGGTGTCCTCCGATATCAATACGGTTTCCTTTATAGTTGACCGTACGAGATATACCGCCGACCTGTTCATCGGCCTCGATTACAGTAACATTATGATAGCCGGCCTTCTGCAACTCCAAGGCAGCCGTCAATCCGGCAGGGCCCGCGCCAACCACAACAACATTTTTCGAATAGTCCACTCGAATTCACTCCATTAATTGAATAGACAATATTTTCTTATAATATAATTACAAGCAAATGCATTCACTGCAGCCATGAATTTCGAAAACTCCAAATTCAATCCAAAAACATCAACCCCAAAGTAAATTGAAATCTCAGTAATCAACAATCCGATCAAGCCAATTACAAAAAACCAAAAAAATTCAAACCAAGGTATACGTGCATATTTTCTTTTAGAAAATACAAAAGATATGCTTAACAAATACGATACAAGTACACCAACAAGAAAACCAAAAATTGACGACCCCACCCATGAAATGCCCACATATCGAACACCAATAGAAAGAATTGAAATATCAATTAAAAAAGCCACAGCAGACACAAAAAAATAACGCAGCAGCATTGTTTTTTTGAATGCAACAATAAATCTCATGACAAATTAATTGAATAAACCACACAGCAAAACAGCATGATCTGTTAGAAATCTGTACAGCGATATAAAAAATAATTAATATTATATCTCCCCAAAACAGGCTCATTAAGAGACCACACCCCAATCTCGGGAGCATCCACCTTGTCATTCAGAACCAAATAGTCAAGCTTTCCATTGGAGTTCTTACAAAGATCCGCTACGACATTTTTCGATATTTTGCACTCCTGCACACCAGCAACACCTTGATTAAGGCGATTCATCATACGGCAAATATTCGTCTGAAGATCAATCAGTCCTAGGCCATCGGCTCTCCTTGAAGCCTCCTTTGCAGTTTCACGACTGAACAGCAAGCCCGCACTTTGCGCAGTGCTGAAATAACTTGGGCGATGTAATATCAACCATGGCGCCAGAACTTCATCAGACCAAAGTACTTGCGCCTTTGGTTCTATCTCAACACCAAATATTTTTGAATTTCCATCTATCGACTCGATATAGCGAGTCCAATCATTGCGTCTATCCCATGATTGAGTTGCAAAAGCGACACCCATTATCAAAAATAGACCAACCATCAGACTATTCAATAGTCTTTCGGAAGAACTTCTGAGCATGATAAAAATAAGACATGCAGCAATCGGGGGGAAAGATAGGGTTGCAAACTCAACTCGAAAATATTCTCGCTGACCATTGACCTGAAGATAGTTCAAATACATATGAACAAAATATCGACCAGCACTTAAAACCAGCAAAAGAACCAAGCCGGTCTTGATTAAAGCTATTGAAGTTGCCGACAACAAGCCATCGAGTCTGGGGTAAATAAAATACAATACAATCAATATTGGCAGAGCGAAAGCCACCGGGACACCAGCGACTATCGTGCTATTCAACAAGACAACAGAAACCAATATCCAAGCACGCACATCATGGAAATGATGAGTATCGAATTCTCTTTTTATTAGCCAAGGCACACAGGCAATGACCATCCAATGAGCGATCCATTGCGCTCGCCATAACTGCAAGCCAGTCAGCAATGAAAAATGAAGCCAGTCCACAAAGACCAGCGAAAGCAAGCAGGCCAATATTAGATTGGCAAGCAATCCTTGCGCATATTTTTGGAGTTTGGTTTCTCTTTCTCTGCCCAGAAGGAAGAGAAAGAAAATATCCACCCCCAATTGCATCCAGTCACTAAAACTCCACCGCGTCAAGAAGACATCTTGGTTGACATCCTTGATCCAAGAAAACCATTCTTGATCGTAAACCTTCATCCACAAGGAAGATCCTGGCACCTGTAATACACCAAGAATAAGCATCACCAAAGGAATGGACAAACCCAAGAGCCAGCGGCGATCCTGCAAAACCAGAAAACACCAGTAAAAAATCAAAACTGGTATCGCCTGCAACGGATGCAAACTCGCAGCAAACAACCAAAGTAGCCCAACTAGAAGCCATCGTCCAGATATGAATGCTGCAAATGAAAATAATAATAAAGGTTCCGCTAGACTGCGGGCAGTAAAGAAATCTTCCGCATAGCTGAATACGCTCATTCCTCCGTATAGAGAGGGCAAAACGATTAGAGAGATAACACCATAAAATACAAAACGAAGCGGAAGGAATTGGATGATCAAAACCGCACTAGCAATAAGAAAAATTGAAGTAGAAACAATGGTCAATATTTGGAATAATTGCGGCGCAGAAATCCAGTTGAGCGCTGGGGCAATCAACTGAGGGAAGATAGTAAAACCCGTCTGACCGCCATAGAAGAAGAAAAGATCTTCCCCCAAATTTACGGGATCGTGCTTTAGAAGTACTTGCCCAAGATAGAGGTTCGAATCGTGCCGGATTCCGTAATAAGGATGCAGATAAAGAAATAGCATCACCACCAGCAGAACACCAAACACCTTACGTTGAAAGGTGAGCTGACCTGATCCATTCGCCATTGCAATGTCCATCCAATCCAGTTCAATATGTTCCCGTACAATAAAATAAAGCCCCATAAAGGGGCTTTATTTTCAAATATACCAACTTATTGATAAGTTGATTCCGGTGCAGTTGAATAGCTGGTGGAGCAAGAACCTGGCAGATATTTGAGAACAGTCGCGGAACTCCCACCACATGCCCACTGGTAAACTTGGGTGCCGAGGTTAGAGGTAGTCATTGCGTTACCGGTACTCAACTGCGGGACAAGGTAAACAAAACCACCATCCAGGCCAGAAACAGTTGTACCCTGAACGGTCGCACGAATAGAACCATTTGCCCCAGTTGCAATTTGCGCAACATACTTCGAAGCAGATGCTGTCACTTCACAGCCCCAATTGCCAGCACCTGGTCCCGACGTCGCGGTTTGATACTTTTCACTCACTGTGGTCCGGCACGAGCTGGCAGCCAGCGTCACTTCAGCCATCTTGGCCTTGACCGTGTAGGTTTGATACGCCGGCAGCGCCACCGCTGCCAAGATGCCGATGATCGCAACCACGATCATCAATTCGATCAGGGTGAAACCCTGTTGAAGAGTGCGCTTCATATGAAACTCCTGAAAAAAGGGTGAAATGCCCTGCTGTTCAGCAGGATGCGTGCCAGTTGGTCCCAGGCCTCCAATAGTGCGATTTTGCTCACATCTGCGTGCTCATGCTGACGATGTTGACAGGGATCTGACGGTCCGTACGACATTTTTGTCCAATCAAAGTTGTCACATCATTCAGATCGCGCCGGTTTCCGGCCCCTAGATGGCAAATTCGACACCCGCTTCCAGCCATTGCAGCGCCAGCGGCCAACCTACCGGGTGCGGCTCCTGCAGCTCCAGCGCGCAGAGCTGGGCCACGATGGTTTCGGTTTCGGACGGCTTGGTGTGGGTGATGTGGATGGGGTAGTCGGGCTGTTTCGGCAGGTTGCGCAACTGCTCGATCAGTGTGGCGGGCGAGAGGTGGCCGCTGATGCGGGCCAGTTCTTCTTCGTCGCGGCCGAAGGCGGTTTCGATCACCAGGGCACGCACGGGCAGTTGCGCGATGCGTTGCCAGAAGGCGGGGCAGGCACCGGTGTCGCCGCTGAAGACCCAGGCGCCGGTGCCGCCGTCGATGGCCAGGCCCACTGCAGGCACAGTGTGCTTGGCTGGCAGGATCTCGATCTGCTTGCCCAGACACTCAAAGCGGTCGCCGGTTTCGAAGGGCAGCAGTTCGATGAAAGGACGGTCCGCGCTGGGCAGGCGGGTGAAGTCGGGCCAGATGACGTTGTTGAAGATGTGGCGGCGCAAGGCGTCCAGGGTGGCGGGCAGGGCTCGGACCTGCAGGGGCTGGCGGCGGCGCTTGGCGACGGCGTCGACCATCAGGGGCAAAGCAGCGATGTGGTCCAGATGCGAGTGGGTGAGCAGGACCTGGTCGATGTTTGCCATCTGCTCCAGGCTCAGGTCGCCGACGCCGGTGCCGGCATCGACCAGAAGGTGGTCGTCCACCAGGAACGAGGTGGTGCGGCAACCCTGGGCGATGGCGCCCGAGCACCCCAGGACGCGGACTCTCAGCGATGCAGATGCGGTTTCCTTGCTCATGGGGTCTTGCGGTGCGGGTGGATGAAGGGGAATGGGGTGGTCAGCGCCTTGCCTTGTGCATCGGCTCATTTGCTGTCCATGATGCTCACGCCGTCCCAGGTGTCCGGCGGCGGGTTTTGCCTGAAATCCGCCAGACGCCGCTGGTATAGCAGACAAAGGGTCGGCCAGGCCTCTTGGGCCTGCAGGTCGGCCAGGTACTGCTCCGCCTCTTGCCAATGGTGGGCGCGATAGGCCTTCAACATGTCGGCCCAGAGCGCCAACGCAGTCTGACCACCGGGGGCGACGGGGGCGAAGATGGAGACGGCATCTTCCTTGCCCTGGACGCGCACCCGGTCCAGCGCTTGCCATGGCCGCGCCGGATCCGCCTGCTTGCGGGTGCTTTCGCTAGCGATGATGGGCAGGCCGTAGCGTTTCGACAATCCTTCGAGCCGCGAACCGAGGTTGACCGCGTCGCCGATGACGGTGTAGCTGCGGCGCAGGTCTGAACCCATGTCGCCGACGCGCATGAGGCCGGTGTTCAGGCCGATGCCGACGGCCACCGTGGGCTGTCCACGGCTTTGCTGTTCTCGGTTGAAGGCTTCCACCTCAGCCACCATGTCGAGTGCGGCCGCCACCGCCCGTTCGGCATGGTCGGGCAGTTCGACCGGCGCTCCCCAGAAGGCCATCACGCAGTCGCCCATGTACTTGTCGATGGTTCCCTGGTGGCGGCGTATGCATTGGCTGAGTCGGCTGAAGAGTTGGTTGAGCAAGGCCTGCAACTGGGCCGGTTCCAGCCCTTCGGAGAGCCGGGTGAAGCCGCGCATGTCGCAGAACATGACTGTCAATTCGCGGCTTGCGGCCTTCATGCTATAGCGCTCCGGGTCCTGCAGCATCTGTTCCACCAGCTCAGGAGGGACATAGGTGCCGAAAACGTCGGCGAGTTCACGTTTGGCACGGCTTTCGACAAAGTAGCCGTAGCTCATGTTGAGGGCAAAGGCCAGCAGCACCAGCAGCACGGCGCTGGCCAGCGGAAAGACCAGGCCCGCAGCCAGGTACAGACCCACATTGAGGCCCATGACGCCCACCAGCATGCCCAGGCTGAGCAGCAGGGCCCAGCTCGCGCCCAGCAACGGCAGAACCAGGGCCAGGGTCAGACCGACCACCACCAAGACCAGCATTTCGCAGCCGCCGGCGTAGTCCGGGCGCACCGGCAAGCGCCTGTCCAGCAGGCCGCTGATGACGCTCGCATGCGCCTCCACCCCAGGGTAGATCTGCCCGACCGGGGTGGCGCGCAAGTCGAGCAGGCCGGGCGCGGTGGCGCCCACCAGCACCAGCCGGCCCGCCAGGGCGCCGGGCGCCACCCGGCCGGCCAGCACGTCGGCGGCAGACAGGTAGCGGAAGGACCCGCCATGGGGCCCACCCGCCCCCCTGTAGGGCACCAACAGGGCGCCTCTGTCGTCCAGCGGGATGCGCAGGGCGCCCTGGCCTTCCCCCAGTTGCAGGGCCTCCAGGGGCCGATCGCCGGACAGGTTGCCGGGCGCGATCACCGGATGCAGGGCCGGCCGGCCTTGGTATTCGCGCAACAGCGCCAACGCCAGGGATTCGTAGTATCGGCCCTCGTGGCGGGCCAGCAGGGGCAGCGAGCGCACCACGCCGTCTTCATCGGTGATGGAGTTGAAAAAGCCCGCCTGAGGCACCGCCTGCGCCAGCAAATCGAGGTTGGCACCATAGCCGTCCCAATCGAGCACCTGCAGGGGCGGCAAGGGCGGCTGGTCAGGCCGGCCCAGCACCGGGGATGGCAACCGGCCCTTGCGGCGGCCTTCATGGTCACTGGTGAAGTAATAGCCGAGCACCACGGGGCGCCCGCGCAGGGCCTCGGCAAACCGCCGGTCGTAGTCCAGCTCAGGCTCCATGGCCCGCAGGCGGTCCAGGAAGGTCGCGTCGCCGCGCAGACCGTCCCGAGCCAGGTCCTGCAACACCGGCAGGCCCGAGCTGTTGTCCGTCTCGGAAAAGAGCACGTCAAACCCCAGTGCCGCCGCATGGTAGTGATCGAAGATCTGGCGGGTCAGGCGTGCGAGCTTGTCGCGCCCCCAGGGCCAGTGGCCCAGTTCGGCCAGGCTTTTTTCGTCGATGTCGACGATCACGATGCGCTCGTCGAGCGTGCCCGGGCGGGTAAGGTTCAGGCGGACATCGTAGAAGAAGTCATCCAGGCGGTTGATCAGGCTGAACTGGAACAGCCCCAATGCATGCGCGCCCAGCAGGAACAGAGGCAGCAGGGTGACCAGAATGCGCCGCCCGTGGCGCGCCATGAAACGCAGCATCGTCGATCAGGGCCCTACCCGCCCGGGGCCATGGCTTTCAGCGCTTGCGCGGGACCCACGGGGGCGCATGAAAGCCGACTCCCCCGGGTGTCGTGGCGGGGCCGTTCTCAGGCCTGCACGAATTGCATCTGCGTGCCGGCCAACTCCAGCAGATCACCGCTCTTCAGGGTGACCGGCTCGGTGCCGACCGGGTTGCCGTTGAGGGTCGGGAAGGTGCTGCCCTCGACGTGCGCCAGCACGAAGCCGTGGGGACGGCGCGTGATCGCAGCCACCGCCACCCCCGGTTTGCCGATGGTGGTGACCACCTTGGTCAGACTGACCTCGCGGCCGGCGGCCGAACCCGACAGCACCTTGATCGAGCCGGACAGGGGTTCGCCGCCATGCGGTGCAGGCGGCTGATAGGAACCGATGCCCGCAGGCACCGTCGGCAGCACACCGCCGGCCACCGAGCCCTGCTTGATGACCATGGTCTTGTCATATTCGGGGCTGTCCATCTCGCCGATGTAACGGATCTTGTACTTGCCCACTTCGACCGTGTCGCCGTTGTGGAGCTGCTGCTTCTTGACGGCCTTGCCATTCACATAGGTGCCGTTGGTGCTGTTGAGGTCTTCCAGGAAGACATCGCGCCCGATCAGCTGCAGCACGGCGTGCTCACCGCTGACGGCCAGGTTGTCGATCACGATGTCGTTGTAAGGACGGCGG
Organism: Curvibacter sp.; assembly: GCA_019233055.1. Classification (GTDB taxonomy): domain Bacteria; phylum Pseudomonadota; class Gammaproteobacteria; order Burkholderiales; family Burkholderiaceae_C; genus Curvibacter. The sequence continues at coordinate 3,701 of JAFAMV010000046.1, read as the reverse complement.
CCCAGGGTGGTCCGCTCCTTGGTCAACTGCACTTCCTTGATGACGACCCCATCGATCGAGACGATCATCTTGGGCATGTTCGATACTCCTGAAAACCTGGCTTGTTATTGGACGGCCTGCGCCTTCATGCACCCCACAGCCGTGCCAGAAGTTTCTTCTTGACGACGGCATCCCCCGCGCGCACGAGCAGCACGCTGATATTATCGCGCCCGCCATGTCGGTTGGCGACATTGATCATGCGCGTTGCTTTTTGGGTCAATGTCTCGGCCGCCTGCAGCAATTCAGCGATTTCCTCGCTGTCGATCATGTCTGAAAGGCCGTCCGAGCACATCAGATAGAGGTCGCCGTTCTCGACACGGCATTCGTTCACCTCGAGCTGGGCGGCATCCTCCACCCCCATGGCCCGTGTCACCAGATTGCGGTTGCTCGAGACCGCCGCCTGATCCGCCGTGATCAGACCGGCATCGAGTTGCTCCTGGAGCAGAGAGTGGTCCTTGGTCAGCTGTACCAGCTCCCCCTTGCGCAGGCGGTAGCAACGCGAATCACCGATGTGCCCCAGCATCAGCCGGGCATCCTGGAACACCCCCATGACCAGGGTGGTGCCCATGCCCGCATATTGAGGGTTGCTGTGGGCGGCATTGAAGATCGCCCGGTTGGCGTTGTCCACGCAGATTTCCATGGCGCGCTGGATTTCCTTGGCATTGGCGTGGCGTCCGGCCTGGGCCAGCCAACGGGCCAGTTCCGTGCGGATGAACGTGGTGGCCATGCCGCTGGCCACCTCGCCCGCGTTGTAGCCCCCCATGCCGTCGGCCAGGACGCCCAGGCAGGTGGACTCGTCGAAAGTCACCGAGTCTTCGTTGTTTTCCCTGGCCAGGCCCGGGTCCGAGAAGGCACAGAACTCGTATTTCATGGTTTCAGGACTCAGAACTTGACCCGACGGCGTCGAGGGCCGTCCTGCCCTGCCGACATGGCCAGAGGCACACCGGAACCGCAGCGCCCACTGCGGTCCACCGTAGCCTCTCGGCTCGCAGCATAAACCACTCAGTCATGAAACAAGACCTCTTGTACCCGGCCTGCGCTGCAAAAAAGTCAATTTGCAAGCAGATTGCGCAGGATCATCCTCTTATCTGTGTGTTTCGCCTTGGACATCCGCCGGCATGCAAGCTGACACAAACGTTTCAAACTTCGAAACAATATGAAGATGTTACTATAAGAAGTAACGGTACAGCCTATCAAATAGGTCTTTGCCATCGATGCCGGGGAGGCAAAAAAAAGCTGCCGTCAAAGACGGCAGCTTTTGGGGCCCGGGTGGTCGCTGGCGCTCAGGGGACTTCAGGCGACCGGGGTGCCCGGCGTTTCAGGGCCCTGCCCACGACAATCACCAGGATCGCCCCGCCGCAGGCGGCCGCCTCATGCAGCCAGGGCCAACCTTGCACCGCCGCCTTCAAGGCCAGATCGCTGACCAGGGTCTCGCCGCCGACCCAGCCGATCAGGCCGGCCCCCAGCCAGACGATGACCGGAAAACGCTCCATGAGGCGGATCATCAAGGTGCTGCCGAAGATCACCAGGGGAATGCTGATGGCCAGGCCCAGCACCAGCAGGACTTCGTTGCCCTGGGCTGCGGCCGCCACAGCGATCACGTTGTCCAGGCTCATCACCAGGTCGGCCACGAGGATGGTGCGCACCGCAGCCATCATGCTGTTGCCGGCCTGGCCTTCGGCTTCGTCGGCATCGTGCCCGCCCAGCAGCTGGATGCCGATCCAGAGCAGCAGCAGACCGCCCACGATCTGAAGATAAGGCAGGGCCAGCAACCAGGCAGCCAGGAAAGTCAGCACGATGCGCAGCACCACCGCCGCCCCCGATCCCCAGAGAATGGCTTGCTTCTGCTGCGCGGGCGCCAGGGCGCGTGCCGCCAGGGCAATGACCACCGCGTTGTCGCCCGACAGGATGATGTTGATCCAGACGATTTTGAGCAGGCCGATCCAGAAGTCCGCGTTTTGCAGCAATTCCATTCAATTCCTTCTGTATTGAAGACAAAAAGCGCTCGAAACCTGCGTTTCGAGCGCTTTCCAGGGGTCCGAAGCCTCAAAGTTTACAGAAGCTTCACCTGACCCTCGTCCGTAGTTGTGCGTACGGTCGGCTTACTTCAGCTGGGCCTTCAGCAGCTTGCCCAGTTCAGACGGATTGCGCGTCACGACGAAGCCGCACTCTTCCATGATGGCGAGCTTGGCATCGGCGGTGTCGGCGCCGCCCGAGATCAGGGCGCCTGCGTGGCCCATGCGCTTGCCCGGAGGGGCGGTCACGCCGGCGATGAAGCCGACCACCGGCTTCTTCATGTTTTCCTTGCACCAGCGGGCGGCATCGGCCTCATCGGGGCCGCCGATTTCACCGATCATGATCACGGCGTCGGTGTCCGGATCGTCGTTGAACGCCTTCATCACGTCGATGTGCTTGAGGCCGTTGATGGGGTCGCCACCGATGCCCACAGCGCTCGACTGGCCCAGGCCGACTTCGGTCAGCATGGCCACGGCTTCATAGGTCAGGGTGCCCGAACGGGACACCACGCCGATGCGGCCCTTGCGGTGGATGTGACCGGGCATGATGCCGATCTTGATTTCGTCGGGGGTGATCAGGCCGGGGCAGTTAGGGCCCAGCAGCAGGGTGCGCTTGCCGCCGGCGGCTTCCTTGGCCTTCATCTTGTTGCGCACTTCCAGCATGTCGCGGACCGGAATGCCTTCGGTGATGCAGATGGCCAGGTCCAGATCGGCTTCAACAGCTTCCCAGATGGCGGCGGCAGCGCCTGCGGGCGGCACATAGATCACCGACACGGTGGCGCCGGTCTGGGTGGCGGCTTCCTTGACGGAGGCGTAGATCGGGATGTTGAAGATCGACTCGCCGGCCTTCTTAGGGTTCACGCCGGCGACGAAGCAGCTCTTGCCGTTCGCGTATTCCTGGCACTTCTCGGTGTGGAACTGGCCGGTCTTGCCCGTGATGCCCTGGGTGATGACCTTGGTGTCTTTGTTGATGTAGATCGACATGTATGTTCTCCGGGCTTACTTGACGGCAGCCACGATCTTGGTCGCGGCTTCGGCCATGGTGTCGGCGGCAATGATCGGCAGACCGGATTCGGCCAGCAGCTTCTTGCCCAGCTCTTCGTTGGTGCCCTTCATGCGGACCACCAGAGGCACGGACAGGTTCACGGCCTTGCAGGCGGTGATCACGCCGTTGGCGATGGTGTCGCACTTCACGATGCCGCCGAAGATGTTGACCAGGATGCCCTTGACCTTCTCGTTCTTAAGCATGATCTTGAAGGCTTCGGTCACCTTCTCGGCGGTGGCGCCGCCGCCCACGTCGAGGAAGTTGGCCGGCTCGCCGCCGAACAGCTTGATGGTGTCCATGGTGGCCATGGCCAGGCCGGCGCCGTTCACCAGGCAGCCGATGTTGCCGTCCAGGCTGATGTAGGCTAGGTCGAACTTGGAAGCCTCGACTTCAGCCGGATCTTCCTCGTCCAGATCGCGGTAGGCCACGATTTCCGGGTGACGGAACAGGGCGTTGGCGTCGAAGTTGAACTTGGCGTCGAGCGCAATCACCTTGCCGCTGCCGGTCAGGATCAAGGGATTGATTTCGGCCAACGATGCGTCGGTCTCCCAGTAGGCTTTGTACAAGCCTTGCAATTGCGTGCGCGCATCGGCGATCGACGC
>JAFAMV010000038.1 GCA_019233055.1 Curvibacter sp. | reverse complement strand
CGCAGGCGCTGGGCGATCTGCTTGAGCAGGTTGTCGCCGACCGCATGGCCCGGGGTGTCGTTGATGGTCTTGAAGCCGTCCAGGTCCATGAAGATCAGCAGGATCGGGATGCCCGAACGACGCGAGCGCTCGATCTCGCCTTCCATGCATTCGCCCAGCAGGTGGCGGTTGCCCAGGCCGGTGAGCGCATCGTGGAAGGCCAGGTGGTTGAGCTGCAGTTCGGCATCGCGGATGGCACTCAGGTCGGAGAAGGCCAACACATACTGCGCCACCGAGCCCTCGTCGTCGCGCACCGCGCAGACATGCTCCCAGGCGACAAAGGACTCGCCCGACCTGCGGCGGCAAGGCACCTCTCCATTCCAATAGCCCAGCGGCGTGGTCTCGAGACGCTGGTAGAACTGCGGGCTGTGCCGACGCACATGCAGCACATCGTCGACCTGGCGGCCCAGCACCTCGGCGGCGCCCAGACCGGTCAGCACCGAGAAGGCCGGGTTGACCGAGATGATGCGCTGCTCCCGGTCCATGATGACGATGCCCTCCGCCGTGGTGCGGAACACCACGCTGGCCTGTCGCAGTTTCTCCTCCATCTCGCGCCGCTCGGTGACATCGCGCAACACGCCGACCACCCGGTGCGGCCCGTGGCGCTTGGCATAGACCTCGGCCCATGCCGGCGCCCCCTGGTCGCGCAGCATGCGCACCACGGCAAAACCCACCTCGGGGTGCTGCAGGGCGGCCTGCAACTGGCCCCGATCCTCATCGTGCACACGCCCGAGGAAGTCCTGCTCGCCGAGCAGGAAGGTCTGGGGCGCCAGGCCCATGATCTTGCGGAAATGCCCCGTCACCTCCATCTGGCCGTCGCGGGTGTCCCATTCCCAGACCCCCAGTTCGGCCGCATCGACCGCCAGACGCAAACGCTCTTCCGCGCGTTCGATCTGGCGCTCGGCCTGGCGCCGGCTCAAGGCCATCTGCAGCGTGGCGCGCAGTTCGCGCAGTTCATAGGGCTTGACCAGGTAGCCGTAGGGCGCACTGGCCGAGGCCTTGCGCAGGGTATCGTCTTCGGCGAACGCCGTCAGGAACACCACCGGCACGCCTTGCTCTTCGCGGATCCGGCGGGCCACCTCGGTGCCATCCATCTCGCCTTCGAGATGGATGTCCATGAGGATCAGGTCGGGAGGAAGACGCCGCGCCAGCGCCAGTGCGGCCTCGCCGTCGGCGACGATGCCGGTGACCTCGCAGCCCAGGGCCTCCAGGGCCAGCTTGAGGTCCAGCGCCACGATGCGCTCGTCCTCGACGATCTGTACCCGGGTGACGGTCATGATGACGCCCTTTGCTGCTGCAACAAGATCACTTCGAACACCGTTCCGGGGCTGCGCCTCAAGGTCAATTGCCCATGCAACTGATCGACCAGCAGCGGGATCAGTTGAAAGCCCAGCGAGCGCACCTGGCCGAATTCCAGGCCGGCAGGCAGGCCCACCCCGTCATCGCTCACCACGATGCGCCCCTGGCCCTGGTCATCGGTGTCGAGCAACACATGCACCCGCCCCGCACGCTCGTCGACGAAGGCGTGCTTGATGGCGTTGGTGACCAGTTCGGTCACCAGCAGGCCGCAGGGCACGGCACGCTGCAGGTCCAACGCGACCTGCTGGCGGCATTCGACGCGCAGCTCGATGCGGCGCCGGTCGCGCAGCATCGACTCCCGCAGCAGGGCCGCCAGGCGCTCCAGGTAGGTTCCCAGATCGACTTCGCTGAAATCGTGGCGTTCATAGAGCAGTTGGTGGATCAGCGCCATGGCCTTGACCCGACCCTGGCTTTCCTCGAGCAGGGCCTGGGCCGCCGGCGGTGCATTGCGCGCCTGCAGACTCAGCAGGCTGGAGACCACCTGCAGATTGTTCTTCACCCGGTGGTGCACTTCACCGAGCAGCGCGGTCTTCTCGGCCAGCGCCCGCTCGATCAGCGACTGCGCCGCCTTGCGCGTGGTGACGTCGACGATGGTGGCCAGGACCAGTTGCCGCCGGCTGTCCCCGATCGGATTGAGCCCGATCTCCACCGGAAACTCGCTGCCATCCTTGCGCAGCGCATACAGCTCGCGGCGCCGGGCCATCTCGCGTGCGGAGGGCTGGTCGAAGAAGGACGCCCTCAGACCCGGGTGGCGCGCACGGTATCGCTCCGGCATGAGCATCTCGATGGTCATGCCCAGGAATTCATCCCGGCCATAACCGAACAAGGCTTCCATCTTGCCGTTGACCATGTGCAGCCGCCCCGTCGAGTCCACCATGGCCATGCCATCGGGTGAGAACTCCACCGCGAGCCGGAAGCGCTCGTCGCTCTGCCGCAGTGCACGCTCGCTCTCGACGCGGCTGCTGATGTCGATGCCCGAGGCGATCAGGTGTGAGATCCGGCCCGTGTCGTCATACAGCGGCGCCAGCATGAAGTCGATGGTCATGCGGGTGTCCTCACGCGCCCGGATCACCGCGTCATAGCGCAGCACCTCGCCGGCGGCGCAGCGTTGGACGGCCTCGTGCAGTCGGCGCTGGACCTCGGGGTCGTGGTTCCACCAGTAGCATTCCCAGAAAGTCCGGCCCACCACGTCGTCAAGATCGATGCCCGCCGCTTCGAGCGGCGCGCGATTGGCATCGATCAGGGTGCCGTCGGGCAGGAGCACACCGACGAAGGCGAACAGGGAGTCCAGCACGCGGCGCAGCCGGGCTTCGTTTTCGTGCAGTTGCCGATCCACATCGCGCTGCTCGGTCACATCCTGAACCACGGCCAGAATCCCGGTCTGGCGTCCCATCGGATCGACATAGGGGTGGTAGGAGGCCAGCCAGCTGCGCCGCCGCCCGGCGGGGCCCGGCGTTTCGCCGCTCACGAACTCGTCGAGCACGGACTCCCCGCTGCGCAGCACCTGTTGCATCAAGGCCTCGATGCGGGGCGCCACCTGGGGCAGCACCTCGCGCACGCTTCGGCCCAGATGCTCGGCCGCCGGCAGCCCGTTGGAAGCCGCCAGCGCAGGGTTGACGTAGACATAGCGCAGGCCCGTGTCGAGCACCGCCACGCCCCCAGGAAAGGCACGGCACAGTGCATCCATCAGATGGGCATTCATCACTGGCGCAGTGATTTCCATGGCTGCCACCACCCCCTCGGTCAACTCGGCATGAACAGGTTGGGAGATTTAACCTCCTGACTGGGAATTATTCAACTTCCCTGCGCCATGCCTGTCGGCAGCGTTGTTCTGTCATGTCCCGTCATTGACGGTGCCGGGTGGCCTCGCCACCCCGGTCCGTCAAGCCCGCAGGCGGGCCGAACGCGTGAAGACAAAAATCCCCGCGATCACCAGCACGGTGCCGGCCGCCACCCAGACGGTGAACGGTTCGCCCAGGATGAGGACCCCCATGAGGATGGTGGACATCGGCCCCACCATGCCGGTCTGCGCCGTGAGGCTGGCGCCGATGCGCTCGATCGCCATCATCACGATCAGCACCGGCACCGCGGTGCACAGGGTGGCGTTGAGCACCGACAGCCAGAGGACCTCGGGCGCCACCAGGGCCGCCGACATCGGCCGGAGCAGCACGAATTGCAGCAGGCAGCACAGGCAGGCCACCGAGGTGGCCAGGCCCACCAGGCGGATCGAGCCGACCCGGCGCACCATCTCGCCGCTGTAGACCAGGTAGATCGCATAGCTGACCGCACTGAGAAACACCAGCAGCGTGCCCCAGGCGGCCTGCTCGCCCTGGAGATGGATCTCGTGACCGAACACCATCAGCACCCCGCAATAGCTGACCGCCATGCCGCCCAACTGGCGCAGGGTGATGGGCTTGGCATAGAGCACGCGGCCCAGCAGCAGGACCAGAGTGGGGTTGAGGTAGAGGATCAGCCGCTCCAGGCTGGCGCTGATGTAGGCCAGGCCGGCGAAATCGAGGAAGCTGGCCAGGTAGTAGCCGCTGACCCCCAACCCCAACACGCCCAGCCAGTCGCGCCCGGAAAGCGGAGGCTTGCGTCCGCCGCCCTGCCGGTAGGTCGCCCACCAGGCCATGGCCAGGAACAGGGGCAACGCAAACAGCATGCGGTACATGATCAGCGTGACCGCATCGACGCCGTGGCGATAGGCCAGCTTGACGATGATGGCCTTGCCGCTGAACGCGATGGCGCCCAGCGTGGCCAGGATCAGGCCGCCAGCCAGAGGCGGATGGCTTGCCGCTGCCGCCGGCGGGGCCAGGGAGAGGTCTAGGGTATCGGGGCGGGTGCTCAAGAAGGAACTTCCGTGTCAGGCCCGGGACGAGGCCCGCCCCGGGCAGGGGGTCAGAAACCGGCGGCCAGACCGTCGCGGCGCGGATCGCTGGCCGCCACATAGCCCTCGACCGCAGGATCCCCGGCGCGCCAGATGAACTGCCCGGCGCCGAAATCCTGGTAGGAGTCGTTGATCACCTCGGTGACATGGCCGCGCTCGCGCAAGCCCTGCAGGGTCTGCGCCCGGAGCGCCGCCTCGACATTGATCTCGAGCCCGGCATTGAAACGCCAGCGCGGCGCATCGCAGGCCGCCTGCGGGTTCTGCCCGTAGTCCAGCATGCGCACCAGGGTCTGCACATGGCCTTGCGGCTGCATGTTCGCACCCATCACGCCGTAGCTCATGACCGGTTGCCCGTCGCGCGTGAGGAAGGCCGGGATGATGGTGTGGAAGGGTCGCTTGCCCGGTGCCACCAGGTTGGCGGGGTTGCGACCGTCGGCCTGCAGGCTGAAGCCATGCCCCCGGTTCTGCAGGCTGATGCCGAAGCGCGGCTCGACGCAACCCGAACCGAAGCCCATGTAGTTGCTCTGGATGAAGCTGACCATCATGCCGTCCTCGTCGGCGGCGGTGAGGTAGATGGTGCCCCCCTTGGCCGGGTTGCCGGCACCGAAATCCTGCGCCTTCTTCAGGTCGATCAGGCGGGCCCGCGAGGCCAGATAGGCGTCGTCGAGCAGTTGCTCGGCACTGACCGCCATCGACGACGGCTCGGCCACATAGCGGTAGACATCGGCGAAGGCGAGCTTCATGGCCTCGATCTGCAGATGCTGCGAATCCACCCCGTCCACCGGCAGTGAGGCCAGATCGAACTGGCGCAGGATGCCCAGCGCGATCAGCGCCGCAATGCCCTGCCCGTTGGGCGGGATCTCGTGCAGCGTGTGGCCACGGTAGTCAGTGGAGATGGGCGTGACCCATTCGGGCTGGAAAGCCGCCAGATCGCCCAGCGCCAGAGCCCCGCCCTGGCTGGCGGAAAACGACACCAGCGCTTCGGCGATCTCGCCCCGGTAGAAGGCCTCGCCACGGCTTTCGGCGATGGCACGCAAGCCGCGTGCCGCCGCGCCGAAGCGGAACAGTTCGCCCACCCGGGGCGCCCGCCCCCAGGGCAGGAAGGCCTCGGCAAACCCGGGCAGCGATCGAAGCTCCTCGGTGGCGGCCGCCCATTTCTGCTGCACCACCACCGGCAGCAGGTAGCCGCGCTCGGCGATCTCGATCGCAGGCTCAAGAAGGTCGGCGAAGGGCAGCCGGCCATGGCGCTCGCTGAGCGCCACCCAGCCCGCCACCGCCCCGGGGACCGTCACCGCATCGATGCCCCGCTTGGGCGGGGTGGGCGCATCGTGGCCGTATTTCTGCCGGAAATAGGCCGGCGTCCAACTCTGCGGCGCCCGCCCCGAAGCGTTCAGGCCCTGCAGTTGCTGCCCGTCCCACAGGATGCAGAAGGCATCGCTGCCCAGCCCATTGCTGACCGGCTCGACCACCGCCATCGCCGCCGCCGCCGCCACCGCCGCATCGACCGCGTTGCCGCCCTTCCAGAGCATGCGAAGCCCGGCCTGCGCCGCCAGCGGGTGCGAGGTCGACACCACATTGCGGGCGAAGACCGGCAGCCGGGTGCTGGCATAGGGGTTGCTGAAATTGAAGTTCATAGGATTCATGACGTTGCGGTGAAAGTCGATCTCAAGATTAGAAAATTATCGCACCTACCTCAGGTCAATGAGGGTTTGCATTCACACCAAAATACACCTTCAATTGGCGCCGATCCAACAAAAATCACTCCTTAGCGGCCACATCGAAAGCATTCAAAGTCAAACAACACCATCATAACAATGCCCATCATTCTTGCAGACGAAAAAAGGCTGTGACACCCCGATAAATCGGCCGCTCAACACACCTGAAATACAAGATCGAGAAAGAAACAATAGACAGAAGAACAAGCATTGCCCAAACGGATGACTCCACAACCCAACGATAATCAAGAGAAATATTCGCCGAAAAATACTGAGAAATTTCAAAAATCAGCGTATGGCATAGATAGATGGTGTATGACGCATTACCAAGAGCAACCAGAAATTGATTAAAAACAATACCCCAACCCTTCTCAAGGATCACAAAAAACAAAACGAGACCAAAAGAAAACGATCCAAATCCAAAAAACCTCAAGGGGCCGATGTCCGCATCAAAAGACAAGCCAACATACAACCCAAAAGAGATAGAAAACAAAGCGAGGATTGCCTTGAAAACCGAGGAGAAATGACTGGTACTTGCAAGAGAATAGCAAAGACAACCCAAAAGAAACTCACCAAAGAAAGAAATCAAAACAAATGCAGAATCGCCCTTCGCCCCTGGAAAAAACGAAAAACAAAACAGCAAAAGAGAAATGACAGCTGCAAAAATCACCATCATCTTTCGACCAAGATGAAACATGACTGATGCCACAAACAAATAAAAAATCAGCTCATAAGCCAACGACCAAGATACGTATAGCACCAAGATCTTGCCCTGATCTCGTCCAATCAGAAACCAAAGAAAAAAAGATTTAACAAGATCCCAATCCATTCTTGCCGCCGAATTGGTAGCAATCGCCAAGACCAATGCAAGAAAATAAAACGGCCAATAACCAAGGTAGATACGGAGCGCTCGATTGATCAAAAACCCCAATCCAGAGCGACCTGACTTCAAATATTTCTCAACTGAAAGCGTGGCGACGAAGCCGCTGATGACAAAAAAAACATCCACGCCGACATAGCCCCGATGGATGAAGCCAACAAGCCAGGAGTCAATAGGAACAAAGGGTTGCAGGAGAAAGAAACCATGGAAAAGTACAACTCCCAGCGCAGCAACCGCACGAAGAAACTGGATGCTCGTATACATTTTGAATTTTTAATGAATGGTCACTCAGAGTGATCGCCAGGAAAACTCACTCGGCGCTCAGATGGTGCGCCACGATGAGCTGGCGCCACTTGGCGGCATCGTGCGCCACCATGGCCGCGAACTGCGACGGGCTGCCGGTCTG
>JAFAMV010000205.1 GCA_019233055.1 Curvibacter sp. | reverse complement strand
GCGTTGATGCGCTCGCGCAGCAGGTGGGCGATGCTCAGGACCACGTCCTTCTCGCGGGTGCCGGCCGGTCCGGTGGCGCCGGGGTCTTCTCCGCCATGGCCAGGGTCGAGGGCGATGATGATGAGGCGGTCCGTGCGCTCGCTCTCGGGCTCGGGCGGGCGGCCTGCGGCGGCCGGTCCACCGGGGGACGGGGGGGCTGGAGGGGTCGGGCGGGGCGCTGCCGCCACAGGGGCCGAGGGGGCTGCCGGGGTGGCGGCCGGGGCGGTCTTGCCGGGGCTGCGCTCGGCGATCAGGTCGCCGAGCGGATCGGTGTTGGCCGCCGGGGTGTTCTTGCCGGGGGTGGGTGGCGCCGGCGCCGGTCTGGAGGCGGTGGTGCCCGCACCGACGGCAGCTGGTGCCTGCGTGTCGCGGCTGCGTTCGGCGATCAGGGCTTCCAGCGGGTCCTCGGGCACTGCGGGGTAGAGGTCGAAGACCAGGCGATGCTGGTAGGCCGCCACCGGTGGCAGGCTGAAGACCTGGGGCAGGGCTGCTTGCTTGAGGTCGAGCACCAGGCGGACCACGCCTGGTGCGTACTGTCCGACCCTCACGCCGGCGATGAAGGGATCGTCGGACTTCACCTTGGCGACCAGTTCCTTGAGGGCGGGGTTCAGCTCGATGCCGTCGATGTCGACCGCCAGCCTCGGCGGGTTGGCGACGAACATCTGCTTGGCCGTCAGGGCACCATCCGACTCGATGGTGACCCGGGTGTATTCGGGCGCCGGCCAGACACGCACGGCCATGATGGTGGCACCCCAGACAATGTGCGGCAGGCCCAGGCTGAGCACGATGCCGCCGGCCTGCAGCAACTGGCGGCGGCACAGCAGGGCAGGGGGGCGAGTGGCGGGGGGGCGGTGGTCGCTCATGGGCGCAGCCCTTCCAGCAGGGCTTGCCCATGGGATGTCGGCGCGATCACCCGGAGTTCCCGGGGGGCGCCCGCTTCGGTCGCCGAGGGGTCGTCGAGCAGGCGGATCTGCAGCACCAGGTCGGGCGCAGGCAGCATGCCGGCGGCCTTGTCCGGCCACTCCGCCAGCTTCAGGCCGGGGCTGGCAAACAGGTCGCGAAAGCCCGCGTCCTCCCATTCGCGCGGGTCGTTGAAGCGGTAGAAATCGAAATGCCAGATGCGCAGGCGCTCGGCCCCGTGGCCGGCCTCATGGGGTTCGACCACGGCATAGGTGGGGCTTTTGATGCGGCCCTGGACCCCCAGGGCCCGCAACAGGTGGCGCACCAGGGTGGTCTTGCCGGCGCCGAGTTCGCCCTGCAGTTCCAGGTAGGCCTGTCGCACGCCGGGCAGGGCCGCCAGGCGTTTGGCAAAGCGCTCGGTGTCGTCCTCGCTGTCCCAGCGCAGCCGGAGTTCCGGTCCGGCGGGGCATGTTCCTACAATTCCGTGGTGCAAATCAGCAGCAGTCAACTCGTTTCCCGAATTCGGGCCTGGGCCCTGGAATTGGGATTTTCCCAAATTGGCGTGAGCGATGTGGACTTGTCTGGCGCCGAGCCCGGTTTTCTGGCCTGGCTCGAGGCAGGCTTCCATGGCGACATGGCCTACATGGCTGCGCACGGCCTCAAGCGTGCGCGGCCGGCCGAGCTCTTGCCCGGCACGGTCAGCGTGCTCACGGTGCGCATGGACTACCTGCCGGCGGCCACACCCGCCGATTGGACCGAGCGGGAGCTGGCCCGGCTGACGCGCCCCGGCGAGGCGGTGATCTCGGTCTATGCCCGTGGACGCGATTACCACAAGGTGCTGCGCCAGCGCCTGCAGAAGCTGGCCGAACAGATTGCTGCCGAGGTGGGGCCCCTGGGCTACCGTGCCTTCACCGATTCGGCGCCGGTGCTGGAGGCCGAACTGGCCCGGCGCAGCGGCCAGGGCTGGCGCGGCAAGCACACACTGGTGCTGAACCGCGAAGGGGGGTCGATGTTCTTTCTGGGCGAGATCTACCTCGATGTGACCTTGCCGGTGTCCGAACCGGTGAGCGCGCATTGCGGGCAATGCAGTGCCTGCATCGCGGCCTGCCCGACCCAGGCCATCGTGGCGCCGCAGCGCGTCGATGCCCGGCGTTGCATCTCGTACCTGACGATCGAGCATGCCGGGCCGATCCCGCCGGACATGCGGCCCTTGATGGGCAACCGCATCTACGGTTGCGACGACTGCCAACTGGTCTGCCCCTGGAACAAATACGCCGGGCGGTCCGCTCTGGCCGACTTCGACGAACGTCAGGGCCTGTCCGGGCAGTCGCTGGCGACGCTGCTCGGCTGGACAGAAGCGGAATTCCTGCGGCGCACCGAAGGGGGGCCGATCCGCCGCATCGGCCATGCGCGCTGGCAGCGCAATCTGGCGGTGGCCGCCGGCAACGCGCTGGCCCAGGGCCTGCCCCCGGAGGAGGATGCCCTGCTGCGGGACGCCCTGCAGCGGCAGCTCGGTACCTGCGACCCGCTGGTGGATGAACACCTGGCCTGGGCGCTGGCCCAGGGCTGAGCGCGACGGGCCCCAGACTCAGTGCATCAGATTCAGCGCACCAGGCTCAGCGCGAAGGGCAGGCTGGCCACCCCCAGCAGGGTGGAGGCCGTCACCAGGCCCGCCACAAAGGGGCCGTTGTGGCCCATGCGGGCGGCCAGCACATAGCAGGTCGAGGCGGTGGGCAGGGCGGAAAAGGCCAGCAGCACCGTGGACTGCAGCAGGTCCAGACCGAACAGGCGCGACAGGGCCAACGCCAGCAGGGGCGACACCAGGTGGCGGATGGCCAGGATCGAGGCGGCCAGCGTGCGGGCCCGGGCCAGCTGCCCCAGCTCCATGCCGGCGCCCGCCGACATCAGGCCCAGGGCCAGCGAGGCCGAGCCGATGCGCTGCGCGGTCGGCTCCAGCCAGCCCGGCATGGTGAAGCCGAGCAGGTTGGCGGTGAGGCCCGAGAGCGTCGCCACCACCAGGGGGTTGCGCAGCACCTCGGTGAGGAAGCCGCGCTCGGCATGGCGGACCATGGGCCAGACGGCCGCGATGTTGTAGATGGGCACGCAGACGCCGATCAGCACCGCGATCATCTGCAGGCCGTGGGCGCCGCCGAGGCGGTCGGCCAGCGCCAGCGCGACAAAGGAGTTGAAGCGGAACGCCACCTGCACGCTGGCCGCATGTTCGCGCCCTGGCATGAACCGGCCCAGGCCCGGCAGCCGAGGCAGGTTGTAGGACAGCACGATGGCGGCCAGGCCCACCAGCAGGCCGGCGGCCAGCAGCCCCGAGGTGGCGTGCAGGTCCAGCGGGCTCTTGACGATCGAGCTGAACAGCAGCGTCGGGAACAGGCAGAAATACACCAGGCTTTCGACCGGCCCCCAGACCGAGCGGTTCAGGGCGGTGTAGCGGCACAGCAGGAAACCGATGAGGATCAGCGAGAAGTCGGGGAACAGGAGCTCAAGGTAGTTCACCGAATCGAGAATACCAGTGCCGATGCTTGGAGGGGTTTTCCCGTAGCTGATTTCCACAGCCAGGGTGTCGTGCGGAACCGTTACGATCTGCGCCTATTTCAAGGAGTTCAGTGATGCAACGCCGTTCCTGGATGGCCCTGGCCTTGTGCGCCGCATGTGGCGGGGCCTGGGCGCAGAGCTACCCCAACAAGCCGATCCAACTGGTGGTGCCCTTTGCGCCCGGAGGCACCACCGACATCGTCGCCCGGTCGATCGCCGATCCGCTGGGCCGCGTGCTGGGGCAGGCGGTGGTGGTGGTCAACAAGGCAGGCGGCGGTGGGGTGGTCGGCGCCACGGACACGGCCCGTGCGGCGCCCGATGGCTACAACCTGGGTGTGGCCACGGTGTCGACCACGGCCGCCAACCCGGCCATCAACCCCAAGATCCCCTACAACCCGTTGACCGACTTCACGCCGATCGTCAATGTGGCAGCCACTCCGAATGTGTTGGCCGTGCACCCGAGCTTTCCGGCCAAGGACTACAAGTCCTTCGTGGCCGAGGTGAAGAAGGCGCCGGGGCGCTATTCCTTCTCGTCGTCGGGGACCGGGGGCATCGGGCACCTGCAGATGGAGCTGTTCAAGAGCCTGTCGGGCCTGTTCATCACCCACATTCCCTACCGGGGGGCGGGGCCGGCGCTCAATGACACCGTGGCCGGCCAGGTGCCGATGATCTTCGACAACCTGCCTTCGGCCATGCCCTTCATCAAGGGCGGGCAACTGGTGCCCATCGTGGTGGCGGCGCCCCAGCGGGTGGCCGGCCTGCCGAACGTGCCCACCTTCAAGGAGGTCGGGCTCGAACCGGTCAACCGCATGGCCTACTACGGCATCTACGGCCCCAAGGGCCTGCCCAAGGAGGTGGTGGACCGCATCAACGCCGGTGTGCGCAAGGTGCTCGAGGACCCGGTGGTGCGCAAGCGCATCGAGGAGACCGGCTCCATCGTGGTCGGCAACACGCCGGAGCAGTTCAGCGAACAGATCAAGTCTGAATACGAGGTCTACAAGCGGGTCGTGACCCAGCAGAAGCTGAGCCTCGATTGAGCTGCTGGGGGCTGGCGCGGGCCGGCCCGTGGCATAGTCTGGGCCCATGTTGCCCGCCAGCCAGGATTCGATCGATGCCTTTGTGGATGCCCTGTGGCTGGAGGACGGCCTGGCGCGCAACACCCTGGCGGCCTACCGCAAGGACCTGTCGCTGTATGCCGACTGGCTGGCCGGCCAGGGGCAGGCCCTCAACGACAGCGGCGAGCTGCAGCTCAATCAGTATTTTGCCGAGCGCCACGCCCGCAGCCGGGCCAGCACGGCCAACCGGCGCCTGACGGTCTTGCGCCGCTACTTCCATTGGGCCTTGCGCGAGCGTCTGGTGGGCCAGGATCCGACGCTGCGCCTGCAGGCGGCCCGGCAGCCCCTGCGCGTGCCCAAGACGCTGACCGAGAGCCAGGTCGAAGCCCTTCTGAACGCGCCCGACACCCAGCAGGCCCTGGGCCTGCGCGACCGCGCCATGCTCGAGCTGATGTACGCCAGCGGCCTGCGGGTGTCCGAGCTGGTCGGCCTGCGGCTGTTCGAGCTGGGCCTGGTCGAAGGGGTGCTCCGCGTCATGGGCAAGGGCGGCAAGGAGCGGCTGGTGCCGTTCGGGGCCGTGGCGCAGGATTGGCTCGGTCGCTACCTGGACCAGGCCCGTGCCCAGATCCTCGGTGGCCAGTCCAGTGACGACCTCTTCGTCACCCAGCGCGGCCAGCGCATGAGCCGGGCGATGTTCTGGGTCATCGTGCGCAAGAATGCGCAGCAGGCCGGCATCCATGCGCCCTTGTCTCCGCACACCCTCAGGCATGCCTTCGCGACGCACCTGCTCAACCACGGCGCCGATCTGCGCGCGGTGCAGATGCTGCTCGGGCATGCCGATATCTCCACCACCACCATCTACACCCATGTGGCGCGCGAGCGGCTCAAGTCGCTGCACGCACAACACCATCCGCGCGGCTGAGTCCTGCGGATGCCTTTGCGGAGCGAATTTCACATGCACCTGCCGAAGCGACGACAACTGCTGAGCCTGCCCCCGCTGCTGGGCCTGCTCTCCTGCCTGGCCCCTCTGGGCGCCCCGGCTGGCGAGGCCTGGCCGGCACGGCCTGTGCACATCGTGGTGGCCTATCCGGCGGGCGGGGTGAGTGACGCCATGGCCCGCCTGCTGGGCGAGCGGCTCGCGGGTCTGCTGGGGGTGGCGGTCGTGGTCGAGAACAAGGCCGGTGCCAGCGGGGCCATCGCGGTCGACGCGGTGGCCAAGTCGGCGCCCGACGGCTATACCCTGTGTTTCACTTCCAGCAGCCCCCTGACCCTGAGCCCCTACCTGGGGCGCCTGCCCTATCGGCCGGACAAGGACCTGGCCCCGGTGGTCCAGGTGATGTCCTCGCCGGTGCTGCTGCTGGCCACGCCGGCCACCCCGGTGCACGATTTCCGCGAGCTGCTGGCCCAGGCTCGGCGTCAGCCGGCGACCCTGCGCTGGGCCACGGCGGGACAGGCCTCGTTGGGGCACATCATGCTGGCCCAGTTGAAGGCCGCAGCCCAGGTCGAGATCACCCATGTGCCCTACAAGGGCGGCGGGCAGCAGATGACGGACGCCCTGAGCGGCCAGTTCGAGGTGCTGTCGACGAACGCCAGCCCGGCGGTGCTGCAGCAGATCCAGGCCGGGCGCCTGCGTCCGCTGGCGGTCGGGGCGTCCCGGCGCCTGGAGGCCCTGCCCCAGGTGCCGACCTTGGCCGAGCTGGGCTACCCGGCGGCCAATCTGGCCTCCCAATTCGGGCTGCTGGCCCCGGCGCAGACGCCGCCGGCTGTGTTGCAGCGGATCAATCAGGCGGTGAACCAGGTGCTGCGCATGCCGGAGGTCGGCGAGCGGATGAAGGCCGGCGGCAATCTGCCGGCGGGCGGTACCGAGGCCGATTTCGCCCGCCTGCTGGCGTCCGAGGCGCAGGCCAACGCGCACATCATTGCCGCCGCAGGCATCCAGGCCGACTGAGCGACGCGGCACAATCCTGGTCGTGCCCTGTCTGCCGGCTCAGTCGTTCATCGCCTCGGCCCAGTCGAGTGCCTGCAGGTGGGCCCAGTTGACTTGCCGGTTGGAGAGTTGCAGTTCGTTGGCGACCCGGCCGAACACGGCGTCGTCGCCGGTCTCGCAGGCGATGGTCAATTCGAGGAAGGGCCAGAACACGCCGGTCTTGTTCAGCAGCGCATCGACCACCGGCTGAGGCAGGGCCACCGTCTCGAGGGCCTTGTCCAGCGAGATGCCCAGCATGGTGTCCAGCAGCGAGAACACCCCGACGATGAAGGCGTTGTCGCAGTCTTCGGGCGGAAGCAGCTCTGCGGCCAGCAGTTCCATCAGCCGGCCGCGCACCACGGCGGTGGTGCCCACGGCGGGCGGGGCGCCATCCTTGGATGTGGTCAGCAGCAGTGCCGCCCAGCGGAACAGCTTCTTCATGCCCAGCATCATCACCGCATGGCGGAACGAGGTGATCTCCACCTGCAGCCCGAAACCGGCCGAATTGATGAAGCGCAGCAGGTTGAACGAGAGCGTCGGGTCCTTCTTGAGCAGGTCCTCGATCATGCCGACGTCGGCCTGTTTGCGCACCAGGTTGATCAACTGAATGATCGTGGCCTGCGACGGGCGCACGGTCCTGGCCTTGACCAGGGCCGGCTTGGCAAACCAGAAGCCCTGGAACAGTTTGACCCCCAGGCCGGACATGCGCTCGAACTGTTCGGCGGTCTCGACCTTCTCGGCGATCATTTCGGCCTTGGTGTTGGCCCGGGCGAATTTCAGCAGGGGCTCGGCCAATTCGGGCTTGAGCGTGTTCATCTCGATCTTGATGAACGAGGCCAGAGGCAGCCAGGAGGCATAGGCCCGGCGCAGCATCTGGTGGGGGAAGGCCAGCCGGAAGCCGCGGTCCTTGAGCTCCTGAAGAAGAATGGCCCGCTGCTCGATGAGGCTCACATCATCGGTCGGCAGGGGGGGCACTTCGAGCACCACCTTCTCGGGGCTGATCAGTTCCAGGTGACCGCCCGCGAGGCTGTCATGGGTGCAGTTGATGAAGACGGTCTTCTTGCCCACCAGGGCCTCGGTCCCGGCGTAGGACAGGGCGTTGAACAGCAAGGCGGCATCGCTGGCGGCGGTGTGGCCGGCACTGCTGGTGGAGCGGTCGAACAGCTCATAGCCGTAGACAGCCCGGTTTTCATCGACGATGGCCTGCCGGGCGATCACGGCCTGGTTGTCGGCGGGAGCATCGGATTCGGCGAGCGGGGCGAGGTCCGAGGGGCGGTTGTCCGCAGCGGATGACATGGCGTTTCTTCCTGTGTTCGTCGGTGAGGGGCGCAGGTGGGGGGCGGATCAGGCGTCCGTTCCCATCTGGTCGGCCCAGGCCAGGGCCTGGAGGTGGGCCCAGTTGGCCTGCTGGCTGGTGACCTTGAGGCTGGTGCAGGCCTTGTTGAAGCGGGCTTCGTCGCCGAGTTCACAGGCCTCGGCCAGCAACAGCAGGTTGGCGTAGGGGCCTTCGTGGTTCAGCAGGGCCTCGAGCACCGGAGGCGGTAGCGCCAGCAGCTCGACGGCCTGGGCCATGGGCACGCCGAGCATCACGTCGAGCAGGGAGAAGATGCCCGAGACAAAGGCGTTGTCGGCGTCTTCGGCGGTCATGATCTGTTCCGCCAGCAGTTCCATGAGGCGGCCTCGTACCACGGCCAGATTGCCGATGGTGCCCGGCGCCTCGCTGGATTGGGTGGCGGTGAGCAACAGCGCGGCCCAGCGGAACAGCTTCTTCAGGCCCAGCAGCATGACGGCCTGACGGAAGGAGGTGACTTCGCGGGCATAGCCGAAGCCCGCCGAGTTGATCAGGCGCAGCAGGTTGAAGGCCAGGCCGGCGTCTTTCTTGAGCACATTCTCGATTTCGTCGGTGCTGGCCTGGTTGCGCACCAGGTTGAGCAACTGCATGATGTGCGCCTGCGACGGGCTGACCACCCGGGTCTTGACCATGGTGGGGCGGGCGAACCAGTAGCCCTGGAACATCTGGACCCCGAGGCTGGACATGCGGTCGTACTGCTCGGCGGTCTCGACTTTTTCGGCGATCAGGGCCGCATCGGTGCTGCGTCGGGCCGCTTTGACGATCTCTTTGAGATTCGAGGCCGGAATGACGGAGACGTCGATCTTCACGAAGGCTGCCAGGGGGCGCCACAGGGCGTAGGCCGAACTCAGCACGAACTGCCCGAAGGCCAGGCGGAAGCCGCGCTGGCGCAATTCGGCCAGGATCTGCATGCGGCTCTCGATTTCCGCTGCCGAGGGCTCTTTGAGCGGAGGGATCTCCAGCACCAGCCGTTCCGGATTCACCAGGTCCAGGTGCCCACCACCCAGGCTGTCATGGGTGCAGTTGACAAAGAGGAAGAGCTTGCCGAACAGGTCCTCATCCCCCACCTGGGACAAGGCATTGAAGACCAGTGTGACGTCGGTGGCCGCAGTGTGGTCGCCGGAGGCCTGGCTGCGGTCAAACAATTCATAGCCGACAACCTTGTGACTGGCATCGACGATCGCCTGCCGGGCAATCATCGGCGCCGGGGTGGCCGGCAGGCTGCTGCGGCTTTCGGCGGAAGGAGGCAGGGCAGCGGTCATGGGGTCTTTATGCCTTTCACAATGGGCCTATTTTAGAGATGAAAGAAGCATTTGATTACTTCGATCGTCTGCTTTGCATGGCTTGCAGGTCACGGAATGACTCGAGCGTCGGCAGGACACCCATCAAGAGCCCGGATGCGACCGCCGCCCGCGCCTGCGAGGGCCGCCAGGGTGGACTGGCTCAGCCGTCCTGCAGCCAGGCCAGTTCGGCGGCAGTGAAGCCGGCGTCGAGTCGGGCGCTTTCATTGAACGGGGGGCGCATGCGGGGCGCCTCATGTCGGCGCGTCAGCACGGGGTAGTGGGCGACGGGATCCAGACCCTGGCGTTCGCAGAGCCAGCGGTACCAGCGGTTGCCGATGGCCACATGGCCGACCTCGTCGCGCAGGATGATGTCCAGGATCGCCACCGCCTGCAGCGCGTCGGGGGTGCCGACACGGCGCAGCTTGGCCTGGATCAGGGGGGTGGCATCCAGACCGCGTGCCTCCATGGTGCGAGGGACCAGGGCCATGCGCGCCACGATGTCGCCGGCGGTGCGCTCGCACATGCTCCACAGGCCCTGGTGCGCCGGAAAATGGCCGTAGTCCCAGGGGGTGCCGGCGTGCGGCATGGTCTGCAGTTGCTGGCGCAACAGGGTGAAATGTTCGGCCTCTTCGGCGGCCACCCGCAACCAGTCTTCGTAATAGGCGCGTGGCATGCCGGCGAAGCGCCAGACCGCGTCGAGTGCCAGATTGATGGCGTTGAATTCAATGTGGGCGATGGAGTGCAGCAGGGCCGCTCGCCCTTCGAGTGTGTGGGGCGAGCGACGTGCCACGCTGGTGTGTTCGACCAGCTCGGGCCGGTCCGGGTGGCCCGGCAGGCGGGTGCCCACGGGCGGGGCCAGCTCGGCCTGGTCGTCGAGAGGCAGACCCCGGGCATCGCGATGGAGTGCCAGCGCCGCTTCGACCTTGGCCGAGGGAAGAGGCAGGCACAAGACCTGCAATGCACGTTGACGGAGCTCCATCTCTACAATTCTAGGCTTCGCTGGAATCCGTCAGCCGCGACTGGCAGGCATTTCCAGGCCAACAAACGATGCAGGAGACGGTGAGATGGCAGTTTATGAATTGGATGGCGTGGCGCCGCAGGTGGCCGAGTCGGCCTGGGTGGCGGACAGCGCCCAGGTGATCGGCAAGGTCAGCCTGGGGGCCGATGTGGGCATCTGGTTCGGTGCGGTGTTGCGCGGCGACTCCGCCGAGATCCAGATCGGCGACGGCAGCAACATCCAGGACGCCTCGGTGCTGCATGTGGATTCGGACTGCCCCCTCATCGTGGGCAAGAACGTGACCGTGGGCCATCAGGTGACCCTGCATGGCTGCACGATCGGCGACGAATCGTTGATCGGCATCGGCGCGGTGGTGCTCAACAACGCCCGGATCGGACGCCATTGCCTCGTGGGGGCCGGGGCGCTGGTCACCGAGGGCAAGGAGTTCCCGGACGGTTCGATGATCATCGGCAGCCCGGCCAGGGCGATCCGCCAGCTCACGCCCGAGCAGATCGAGGGGCTTCGCCAGAGTGCGAAGCATTACATTCACAACGCCCAGCGCTACAAGGCCGGGCTGCGCCGCATCGATTGAGGGTGGCGGCGATATTTTGGGATTTTGCGTGTCTGAACTTCACAAGTTTATTTTCGAAGGTCTGCCGGTTCGCGGCATGATCGTGCGCCTGACCGATGCCTGGACCGAGATCCTGGCCCGCCGGGCCGGCAACAACCAGACCGGTGCCTACAGTGCGCCGGTGCGTGAACTGCTGGGCGAGGTGGCCGCTGCCGGGGTGCTGATGCAGTCCAACATCAAGTTCAATGGCGCCCTGGTGCTGCAGATCTTCGGCGACGGCCCGCTCAAGGTGGTGGTGGCCGAGGTGCAGCCTGACCTGAGCCTGCGCGCCACGGCGACGGTGGTCGGCGAGGTCGCCGACGACGCCAGCCTGAGCCAGATGGTGAACCAGAAGAACCAGGGGCGCTGCGCCATCACGCTGGATCCCAAGGACAAGTTTCCCGGGCAACAGCCGTACCAGGGGGTGGTGCCCTTGTTCGACGACCAGGGGCACAAGCTCGAGAAGGTCAGCGCGGTGCTCGAGCACTACATGCTGCAGAGCGAACAGCTCGACACCTGCCTGGTGCTGGCGGCCGACGACAAGGTGGCTGCGGGCCTGCTGATCCAGCGCCTGCCCCTGGAGGGCGAAGGCAATCTGGCCGGCAGCCTGCGTTCGAAGGCCAACGAGGATGAAATCGGGCTCAACGAGCACTACAACCGGATCGCCCTGCTGGCCTCCAGCCTGAAGCGTGAAGAGTTGCTGGGGCTGGATGTCGACACCATCCTGCGTCGGCTGTTCTGGGAAGAGAAGCTGCTCCGCTTCGAACCGCTGCAGGGGGTGTCCGGCCCGCGTTTTGCCTGCAGCTGCAGCCGCGATCGTGTCGGCCAGATGATCCGCGGCCTGGGCGTGGACGAGGCCGAAGGCATCCTGGCCGAGCAGGGTCATATCGAAGTCGGCTGCGAATTCTGCGGCCAGCAATACCGTTTCGATGCCGTCGACGCCGCCACCCTGTTCACCCGCGACCAGCATCTGGCGCCGGGCAGCAAGACGGTTCAGTGAGCCGGCCGGGGGGCGTGCAGCAGCGCGCTGAACAGGCGGTGTTCGCAGCCGGCGTCGCTACAGTGCTCGCAGCGCCAGGGGCGGTTGAGCACGCGCTCGTCCCGCGCGTCCTGCAGATGCTGCTGCAAGGCGCTGAATCCGCTGAGTGATCGGCTGCCCGGCAGCCGCAGCAGCGCGCTCAAGGCATTGCGTGCCCGGTCCGGGCCCTGTCCGTAGACGACCTGGTAGGCGCGGCCGCCGAGGTCGAGCGCCGCACGCAGGTGGGCATCCTGTGCTTGCTGCAGGGCGGCCGTGGCGGCCTGGACAGGCAGGTCCAGACCGCTCAGCAGGATCAGATGAAAGCCCTCGAGCTGGGCTGAGATCTGTGCCTGCGAAGGGGATTTCTCGGGGGAGGCCGTCAACAGGGCCTGCAGGCCGGGCCGGTCGTCACAGAGCAGGGCTTCGGCCGGGGCGTGTTCCGATCCGGTGCTGAGGATGCCGCAGGCAGCAAGGGTATGGCCCAGGTCCTGCACCAGTCGGCTCCTGCCGCTGCCCGAGGCACCCAGCACCAGCAGCCTGAGCCTGTGGGACGGATTCACTTGCTGTTGATCTGGACGAAGATCTCGTCGGGCTTGACCATGCCCAGCTCCATGCGGGCCCGTTCCTCGACCATCTCGAGGCCTTCCTTGAGGTCGCTGACCTCGGAGGCCAGCCGGTCGTTGAGCCGTTGGGCTGTCGCGTTGCGCGTCTTCTGCTCGTCGATCTTCTGCTGCAGCCGCGCGACATTCGGAATGCTGCCGCGGCCGAGCCAGAGCTGGGCATGGAGCATGCCCAGCACGGCCAGCAGCACGAACGGGATCAGGCGCGAACCCATGGCGGCCGGCTGCGCTGTCAGCGCAGGTTGTAGAAGGCGGCGCGGCCGGGGTAGACAGCGATGTCGCCCAGGTCTTCTTCGATGCGCAGCAGCTGGTTGTACTTGGCGATGCGGTCGCTGCGGCTCATCGAACCGGTCTTGATCTGGCCGGCGTTGGTGCCCACCGAGATGTCGGCGATGGTGGAGTCTTCGGTCTCGCCCGAGCGGTGCGAGATCACGGCGGTGTAGCCGGCGCGCTTGGCCATCTCGATGGCTTCGAAGGTTTCGGTCAGGGTGCCGATCTGGTTGATCTTGATGAGGATCGAGTTGGCGATGCCCTTGTCGATGCCTTCCTTGAGGATCTTGGTGTTGGTGACGAACAGGTCGTCGCCGACGATCTGGATCTTCTTGCCCAGGCGCTCGGTCAGGTGCTTCCAGCCGTCCCAGTCGCCTTCGGCCATGCCGTCCTCGATGCTGATGATGGGGTACTTGTCGCACCAGGTGGCCAGGATGTTGGTCCATTCTTCGGCCGACAGCACCAGGCCCTCGCCTTCGAGGTGGTACTTGCCGTCCTTGTAGAACTCGCTGGCGGCGCAGTCCAGGCCCAGGGCGATCTGTTCGCCGGCCACGTAGCCGGCCTTGTCGATGGCTTCGAGGATCAGCTGGATGGCGGCCTCATGGCTGGCCACGCTGGGGGCGAAGCCGCCTTCGTCGCCGACGGCGGTGCTCATGCCCTTGTCGTGGATGATCTTCTTGAGGGCGTGGAACACCTCGGCGCCATAGCGCACCGCTTCGCGGAAGGACGGGGCGCCCACCGGGATGATCATCAGCTCTTGCAGATCGAGGTTGTTGTTGGCGTGGGCGCCGCCGTTGATGACGTTCATCATCGGCACCGGCAGTTGCATGCCGCCCATGCCGCCGAAGTAGCGGTACAGGGGCAGGCCCGATTCCTCGGCGGCGGCGCGGGCCACGGCCATGGACACGGCCAGCATGGCGTTGGCGCCCAGGCGGCTCTTGTTGTCGGTGCCGTCCAGGTCGATCAGGGTCTTGTCCAGGAAGGCCTGCTCGGAGGCGTCCAGGCCCAGCACGGCTTCCGAGATCTCGGTGTTGATGTGTTCGACGGCCTTGAGCACGCCCTTGCCCAGGTAGCGCTTCTTGTCGCCGTCGCGCAGTTCGATGGCTTCACGGCTGCCGGTGGAGGCGCCCGAGGGCACGGCGGCGCGGCCCATCACACCCGATTCGAGCAGGACGTCGCATTCGACGGTGGGGTTGCCGCGGCTGTCCAGCACTTCGCGGCCGACGATGTCTACGATTGCACTCATGTTGTCTTCTTTCAATACAAAAACGAAACGCTCGGGCGGTTGGGGGCTCAGACCCCTTCGACCACGATCATGCGCATGATGGACGCGCCCTCGCGAGCGGCGCGGGCCTTGCCGTATTCGGGCGAATCATAGAAGGCCCGGGCGGCGACCATGTCGGCGAACTTCAGGATCACCAGTCGCTCGGGAGCCCAGTCGCCCTCGAGGACCTCGACCTTGCCACCGCGCACGCACACCTCGGCCTGGTGGGCCTGCATGGCGGCGCTGGACCATTTCCGGTATTCCTCGTATTGAGCCGGATTGGTGACCGTGACATTCGCAATGATGTACGCACTCATGTGAAATCTGCCTCCAGGAAGGGATTCTTTTTGGTTACGGAATCGAGGGCGACCAGGGTCTCGAGCAGGGCCCGCATGCGCTGGAGCGGCACGGCATTGGGGCCGTCGCTCAGGGCTTCGCAGGGGGTCGGATGGGTTTCCATGAACAGGCCGGCCACGCCCACGGACACGGCGGCGCGGGCCAGCACCGGCACCATCTCGCGCTGGCCGCCCGAGCTGGTGCCCTGGCCGCCTGGCAGTTGCACGCTGTGGGTGGCATCGAACACCACCGGGGCGCCGGTCTCGCGCATGATGGCCAGGCTGCGCATGTCGCTGACCAGGTTGTTGTAGCCGAAGCTGGCGCCGCGCTCGCAGGCCATGAAGCTGTCTTCGGGCAGGCCCGCCTCGCGCGCGGCGGCACGGGCCTTGTCGATCACGTTCTTCATGTCGTGCGGGGCCAGGAACTGCCCCTTCTTGATGTTCACCGGCTTGCCCGACTGGGCCACGGCGCGGATGAAATCGGTCTGCCGGCACAGGAAGGCCGGGGTCTGCAGCACATCGACCACGGCCGCCACGGCCGGGATCTCGGCTTCGGCGTGCACGTCGGTGAGGATGGGCACGTTCAGCTCTTTCTTCACCTTGGCCAGGATCTCCAGGCCGCGCTCCATGCCGGGGCCGCGGAAGCTGGTGCCCGAGGAGCGGTTGGCCTTGTCGTAGCTGCTCTTGAAGATGAAGGGGATACCCAGCGCCGAGGTGATCTCTTTGAGCGTACCGGCCGTGTCCATCTGCAATTGCTCGGACTCGACCACGCAGGGCCCGGCAATCAGGAAGAAGCGTCGGTCAAGGCCGATGTCGAAGCCGCAGAGTTTCATGGTGTTTCCCTGGCCGATCAGGCCGCAGTCTTGTGGTCCAGCGCGGCCTTGATGAAGGCATTGAACAGCGGATGGCCGTCCCAGGGCGTGGATTTGAACTCGGGGTGGAACTGCACGCCCATGAACCAGGGGTGCACGTTCTGCGGCAGCTCGACGATCTCGGTCAGGTGCTCGCGCTGGGTCAGGGCCGAGATCACCAGGCCGGCCTCGCGCAGGCGGTCCAGGTAGTTGACGTTGGCCTCGTAGCGGTGGCGGTGGCGCTCGGTCACGACGTCGCCGTAGATCTTGTGCGCCAGGGTGCCAGGGGCCACATCCGAGCTTTGCGCGCCCAGGCGCATGGTGCCGCCGAGGTCGGAGTTCTCGTTGCGGGTCTTGATGGTGCCGTCGGCGTCCTTCCACTCGGTGATCAGGGCGATCACGGGGTGCGGCGTCTCGGGTTCGAACTCGGTGCTGTTGGCATCCGCCAGGCCGGCCACATGGCGGGCGTATTCGATGGTGGCCACCTGCATGCCCAGGCAGATGCCCAGGTAGGGCAGCTTGTGCTCGCGGGCGAACTGGGCGGCGCAGATCTTGCCCTCGACGCCGCGCTTGCCGAAGCCGCCGGGCACCAGGATGGCGTCGTAGCGGCCCAGGCGCTTCACGTCCTCGGGGGTGATGGTCTCGGAGTCGATGTAGTCGATCTTCACCGCCACATGGTTCTTCATGCCGGCGTGGCGCAGGGCCTCGTTGAGCGATTTGTAGCTGTCCGACAGGTCGACGTACTTGCCCACCATGGCGATCTGGACCTCGCCCTTGGGGTTCTCGGTCTCGAACACCAGATCGTCCCAGCGCTGGAGCTTGGTCGGCGGGGTGTTCAGGCGCAGCTTGTCGCAGATCAGGCCGTCCAGGCCCTGCTCGTGCAGCATGCGCGGCACCTTGTAGATGGTGTTCACGTCCCACATCGAGATCACGCCCCACTCGGGCACATTGGTGAACAGCGAGATCTTGGCGCGCTCGTCTTCCGGGATGCGGCGGTCGGCGCGGCACAGCAGGGCGTCGGCCTGGATGCCGATCTCGCGCAGCTTCTGCACGGTGTGCTGGGTGGGCTTGGTCTTGAGCTCGCCGGCGGCGGCGATCCAGGGCACATAGGTCAGGTGCACGAAGGCCGCGTTGTTGGGGCCCATGCGCAGGCTCATCTGACGTGCCGCCTCCAGGAAGGGCAGGGACTCGATGTCGCCCACGGTGCCGCCGATCTCGACGATGGCCACGTCGACCTCATCGGGCGTGCCGATGCCGGCGCCGCGCTTGACGTATTCCTGGATCTCGTTGGTGATGTGCGGGATCACCTGCACCGTCTTGCCGAGGTAGTCGCCACGACGCTCTTTCTCGAGCACCGACTGGTAGATGCGGCCGGTGGTGAAGTTGTTGGCCTTGTTCATGCGCGTTTCGATGAAACGCTCGTAGTGGCCCAGGTCGAGGTCGGTCTCGGCGCCGTCATCGGTCACGAACACCTCGCCGTGCTGGAACGGCGACATCGTGCCCGGGTCGACGTTGATGTACGGGTCGAGCTTGATGAGAGTGACTTTGAGGCCTCGCGATTCGAGGATCGCGGCGAGGGAGGCTGAGGCGATTCCCTTGCCCAGGGAAGACACCACACCGCCGGTGACGAAGACGAATTTGGTCATGTCGGGTCGGGAGCAGGGGTCCCGGGAGGTGGTAAACGGAGATTATAAAGGTGCCGCCGGGGTGACAGCCGTTTGCCTGCCTGCAGGTGGCTGCGGCACAGGCAGCGCGAAGCCGCCTGCCAGC
Organism: Curvibacter sp.; assembly: GCA_019233055.1. Taxonomy (GTDB): domain Bacteria; phylum Pseudomonadota; class Gammaproteobacteria; order Burkholderiales; family Burkholderiaceae_C; genus Curvibacter. The sequence continues at coordinate 8,411 of JAFAMV010000205.1, read as the reverse complement.
GACTGGCGCAGGTGCTGCACCAGGATGCTGACCGCCAGCGGCACGTGGGCCGAATAGGGGCGGATGGCATAGAGTTGGCGGGCGAAAGGGCCGGCATTGGCCCAATGCGTCAGCACCTGGACCAACTGGCCGTCGCGCAGGGCGGCCTGGGCGCTGAAGTCGGGCAGCAGGGCAATGCCCATGCCGGACAGGGCGGCGTCGCGCAGCGCCTCGCTGTTGTTGGCGGCCAGCGGTCCGGCCACCGGAATGGTGAGGCGCTCGGCGCCTGCTTCGGATTCGAAGGTCCAGGTCGGTGTGCCGCCCCGGCGTGGGTAGTGCAGGCAGTCGTGCTGCCGCAGATCCTCGGGGTGTGCCGGCTCGCCGCGCCGCGCCAGATAGGCCGGGCTGGCCACCAGCACCGAGTGGGTGGGGCACAGGTTCCAGGCCACATGGGTTTCGGGCACCTGGTCGCTGTGTCGGATGGCCAGATCCAGCCCTTCCATGGCCAGCGAAGCCATGCGGTCGGACAGCTCCAGTTCGAGCCGCACCTCCGGGTACTGTTGCAGAAAGGCCGCCAGCCGGGGCACCAGTTGCTGGCGTGCGAAGGCCACCGGTGCGGTCACCCGCAGCAGGCCGCGCGGCGTGCCGGCCAGGTCGCGCACACTGGCAAAGCTGTGGGCGATGGCCTCGAAGGCGGTCCGCGTGTCGTCCACCAGGCGCTGCCCGGCCTCGGTCAGGCGCACGCTGCGGGTGGTGCGCTGCACCAGCGGCACCCCGGCGAGCTTTTCCAGTTCCGAGATGCGCTGGCTCATCGCCGCCTTGCTCACGTCCAGGCGGGCGGCGGCGGCGGTGTAGCTGCCCTGCTGGGCCAGCACCACCAGCCAGTGGAGGTGGCTCCAGAGTCGGTTGATTTTTTCTGATTCCATGGCTTTATTGTTCAAATATTTGAACAATGAGTTCAGCGCCGGATTCTAGGCAGAGGCCGGGGCACTGCCTAGACTTGCCTGCGACATCTTTCACAACCGCGAGGCAATTCCATGAGCCAGACCCTTTCCTCCGCCGACGTCGCCCACTTCATCGGTGGTGCCGCCACGGCCGGTGCCAGCACCCGCCGCCAGCCGGTCTACAACCCTGCCACCGGCGAAGTGGCACGCCAGGTCCTGCTGGGCAGCCACGCCGATGTGGATGCGGCCGTGGCCGCCGCCAGGGCCGCCTTTCCGGCCTGGTCCGAACTGCCGCCGATCCGCCGTGGCCGGGTGATGTTCAAGTTCCTCGAACTGGTCAACCAGCACAAGGACACCCTGGCCCGCATGATCACGCTCGAGCATGGCAAGGTGTTCACCGATGCCCAGGGCGAGGTCAGCCGGGGCATCGACATCATCGAATTCGCCTGTGGCATCCCGCAACTGCTCAAGGGCGACTACACCGAGCAGGTGTCCACCGGCATCGACAACTGGACGATGCGCCAGCCCCTGGGCGTGGTGGCCGGCATCACCCCCTTCAATTTCCCGGTGATGGTGCCGATGTGGATGTTCCCGGTGGCCATCGCCGCCGGCAACACCTTCGTGCTCAAGCCCAGCCCCACCGATCCGAGCGCCAGCCTGTTCATGGGCGAACTGCTCAAGCAGGCCGGCCTGCCGGACGGGGTCTACAACGTGGTCCAGGGCGACAAGGAGGCGGTGGATGCGCTGCTGGAACATCCCGATGTGAAGGCCGTGTCCTTTGTCGGCTCGACTCCGATCGCCAACTACATCTACGAGACCGGCGCCCACCACGGCAAGCGCGTGCAGGCCCTGGGCGGCGCCAAGAACCACATGGTGGTGATGCCCGACGCCGACATCGACCAGGTGGTCGACGCCCTGATCGGCGCCGGCTACGGTTCGGCCGGCGAGCGCTGCATGGCCATCTCGGTGGCGGTGCTGGTGGGCGATGTGGCCGACAAGGTCATCCCCAAGCTGCTGGAACGCGCCAAGAGCCTGAAGGTGCTCGACGGCATGAATCTGGCCGCCGAAATGGGCCCCATCGTGACCGGCGCCGCCCATGCGCGCATCAGCGGCTATATCGATGCCGGCGTGAAGGAAGGCGCCCAGTTGCTGCTGGATGGCCGCGACTTCGACGGCAAGGCGGCCGGCCCGGGCTGCGACAAGGGTTTCTGGCTCGGCGGCACGCTGTTCGACCATGTCACGCCCGACATGAAGATCTACAAGGAAGAGATCTTCGGCCCGGTGCTGTCCTGCGTGCGGGTGCCTGATTTCGCCCAGGCGGTGCAACTGATCAATGACCACGAGTTCGGCAACGGTGTCTCGTGCTTCACCCGCGACGGCAACGTGGCGCGCGAGTTCAGCCGCCGCATCCAGGTCGGCATGGTCGGCATCAATGTGCCGATCCCGGTGCCCATGGCCTGGCACGGCTTCGGCGGCTGGAAGCGCAGCCTGTTCGGCGACATGCACGCCTATGGCGAAGAGGGCGTGCGTTTCTACACCAAGCAAAAGAGCGTGATGCAACGCTGGCCCGAGAGCATCGGCAAGGGCGCCGAGTTCGTGATGCCCACGGCCAAGTAAGGCGCGGTCCTCGCATCGTGCCGGGCAGGCCACCTTCGGGTGGCCTTTTTCATGGCCGCCCGCGTGACCCGCAGGGGCGTGCCGGTCTGCTACATTGCCGCATTCTTTGCCAACCGGGTCCGCTGTGGCGGGCCCCCGTCACCATGGACCTCCAGGGAAAACACATTGTGCTCGGCCTCACCGGCGGGGTGGCCTGCTTCAAGTCGGCCGAGCTGTGCCGCGAGCTGATCCGTCAGGGCGCCACGGTGCAGGTTGTGATGACCGAGGCGGCCTGCCAGTTCATCACCCCGGTCACCATGCAGGCCCTGTCGGGGCGGCCGGTCTATACCTCGCAGTGGGACGGGCGTGAGGCCAACAACATGCCCCACATCAACCTCAGCCGCGAGGCCGACGCCATCGTGCTGGCCCCGTGCAGCGCCGACTTCATCGCGCGCCTGGTGCAGGGCCGTGCCGACGAGTTGCTGAGCCTGCTGTGCCTGGCCCGCCCCGTCGAGCGCGTGCCCCTGTTGGTGGCGCCCGCGATGAACCGCGAGATGTGGGCCCACCCCGCCACCCAGCGCAATCTGGCCCAGCTGCAGGCCGATGGCGCGGTGCTGCTGGGCGTGGCCCAGGGCGACCAGGCCTGCGGCGAAACCGGCGACGGGCGCATGCTGGAGGCCCTGGAGATCACCGAAGAGCTGATCGCCTTCTTCCAGCCCAAGACCCTGCGCGGCCGGCGCGTGCTGGTCACGGCCGGCCCCACCTTCGAGGCCATCGACCCGGTGCGCGGCATCACCAACCATTCCTCCGGCAAGATGGGCTTCGCCATCGCCCGGGCGGCCCGCGAGGCCGGGGCCGAGGTCACGCTGATCGCCGGCCCGGTGCACCTGGCCACGCCGCGCGGGGTGCAGCGCATCGATGTGGTGTCGGCGCGCGACATGCTGGCGGCCACGCTGCCGGCCAGCGAGCAGGCCGATGTGTTCATCGCCACTGCGGCGGTGGCCGACTGGCGCCCGGCCAGCGCCAGCGACCAGAAGATCAAGAAGGACGGATCGGGTCAGACGCCCCAGCTGAGCTTTGTCGAAAACCCCGACATCCTGCACGCCGTGGCCCAGGGCGCGCGCGCCCGCGCCGGCGACCTGTACTGCGTGGGCTTTGCCGCCGAAAGCCATGACCTGCAGGCCCATGCACAGGCCAAGCGGGTCCGCAAAGGCGTGCCGCTGCTGGTGGGCAACATCGGCCCTACGGCCTTCGGGCAGGACGACAATCAGCTGTTGCTGGTGGATGCGCAAGGCGTCCAGGAGCTGCCCCGGGCCTCCAAGCTGGTGCTGGCGCGTCAGCTGGTGGCCGAGATTTCCCGCCGCAAGGCCTGTTGAATTTTTCCAATGAACATCGACGTCAAGATCATCGATCCGCGCATGGCGGACCAACTTCCCGCCTATGCCACCCCCGGCAGTGCCGGCCTGGACCTGCGCGCCTGCCTCACCGAGCCGCTGACCCTGGCGCCCAATGCCTGGCAATTGGTGCCCACCGGCATCGCGATCTGGCTGCGCGACCCGGGCTATGCCGCGATGATCCTGCCTCGCTCGGGCCTGGGCCACAAACATGGCATCGTGCTCGGCAATCTGGTGGGGTTGATCGACAGCGACTACCAGGGGCAGCTCATGGTCAGTGCCTGGAACCGCAGTGACGTGGCCTTCACCATCGAGCCCATGGAGCGCATCGCCCAACTGGTGATCGTGCCGGTGCTGCAGGCCAGTTTCAATCTGGTGACCGAGTTCCCGCCCACCCAGCGTGGCGAAGGCGGCTACGGCTCGACCGGCAAGGGCTGATCCGCCCGCCCTGCCTGCGTGACAAAGCCCGTGGCCCTGGCAGGCGCACGGGCTTTGTCTTTGAACGCCCCGCTCAATGCAGTTGCTGGTTCCCGGGCGCCAGGGGCTGCACACGGAAGAATCCGGTGCCGGCCGTGCCGCTGCCGATCTCTTCTTCGGTGGCCTCGCGCACCGCATGCACCTTCAGGTGCAGGCGGATCGCGATGCCGGCCAGCGGGTGGTTGCCGTCCAGCACCACATGCTCGGGGTAGATCTCGGTCACGGTGTAGAGCGCATCGCGCGGTGCGTCGGCACTGCAGCCGGCGGGCAGGGCGCTGCCCTCGAAGGTCATGCCTTCCTCAAGCTCGTTGGGGAAGAGCGGTCGGGGTTCGAGAAAGATCAGGTTCTCGTTGTAGTCGCCGAAACCTTCTTCGGGTTCGATCTGCAACTTGACGCTGGCCCCGGGCTCATGGCCTTGCAGCACCTGCTCGATCTTCTTGAGCAGGTCGTCGCCGCCCACCAGGAATTCAACGGGTTCGTCGAGGATGTCCAGCTCTTCGCCCAGGGTGTCGGTGAGGGTCCAGGTCAGTGCGACCACGCATTGTTCAGTGATTTCCATGGGGTTCGCCTTGTTCGGTGCGCTGAAATGGGGGGCAGGTTGTGGCGGCCTGGGGCGCGCAAAGAGGGCCCGAGTGTATGCCAGGGGCCGCATGGCCGGCCGGCAAGATAGCACAGGCGCCGGGGATTTCGCCGGCGTCTGCGAGGGGACGTCCAGAGGCCGGCGGGCCTTGTGGTGCGGGGCGCGGTGGAGCCGGGTTCGTGGCCCGGGCCATGCGCCGGGGGCGTGCGTCCGGGGCGTGGCCACGACCCGGCTGCCTGAATCCGCAACGCCATTCCTTGCGGCGCGTCACGGCGCCCGGGGGTGTTTCCGTAGGAGAATCGCCCCACCCGGAGCCACCCTCCGGACCGACTGGAACCTTTTTTCCCATGGACATCACCCAAGCCCTGCCGCTGCTCGGAGGCCTGAGCCCCGAGCAATTCATGAAACGCCACTGGCAGAAGAAGCCGTTGCTGGTCCGTCAGGCCGTCCCGGGTTTCCATCCTTTGCTCTCGCGCACTGAACTGTTCGAGCTCGCAGCCAGCGAGGCGGTCGAGTCACGCCTGGTGCGCAACACCCGGCCCGGCTGGACCGTGCGCAGCGGCCCCATGCCGCGCCGCAGTCTGCCGCCCCTGAGCCAGCCCGACTGGACCTTGCTGGTGCAGGGTGTGGATCTGCACGACGAAGCGGTGCACCACCTGATGCAGGGCTTCCGCTTCGTGCCGGATGCCCGACTCGACGACCTGATGATCAGCTTCGCCACCGACGGCGGCGGTGTCGGCCCGCATTTCGACAGCTACGACGTCTTTCTTCTGCAGGCCCACGGACGCCGGCGCTGGCGCATCGGCCGGCAAAAGGACCTCAGCCTGCGCGACGACACCCCGCTCAAGGTGCTGGCCCATTTCGAGCCCGAGGAGGAGTTTGTGCTCGAGCCCGGCGACATGCTGTACCTGCCGCCGCGCTACGCCCACGATGGCATTGCGGAGGGCGAATGCATGACCTATTCGGTGGGTTTCCGCTCGCCCAAGCATGGCGAATTGGCGCGCGAGGTGTTGCAGCGCCTGGCCGAGGACGCCGATGACCTGGCCGGTGACGGGCTCTACCGCGATCCCCGGCAGTCGGCCGTGGCCGAGCCCGGGGCCATTCCGGAGGCTTTGCACCAGTTCGCGACCGAGGCCTTGCAGCGGGTGCTCAACGACCCGGATGCCCTGGCCCGGGTGATCGGGGAGTACCTGAGCGAGCCCAAACCCCAGGTCTGGTTCGACAGTGTCGAGCACGGCCCGTCCATCGAGGACGGGGTCCGCCTGGATCGGCGCACCCGCATGCTCTACGACGAGCGTCATGTCTTCATCAACGGTGAGGGCTTCCGTGCCGGCGGCCGCGATGCCACCCTGATGCATCGGCTGGCCAATCTGCGGGTGCTGGGCCCTCGCGAGGTGGCTCGGCTGAGTCCGGATGCCCGGACCCTGCTGGCCGAATGGTGCGAGGCAGGCTGGCTGCAGGCCGGGACCGGGGCCTGACGCATGGAAGCCGGACTCCAGCCGCTGCCGCAGGGCCGCTTCGAAGGCCGCGAGGCGTTCGGCGAGCGGATCCGCCTGGCGCTCGCTGCGGCCGCCCGTGACGGCTGGCCCGAGTTGGTGCTGTGCGATGCCAGCTTCGAGGATTGGCCGCTGGGTGAGCGCGCCGTGGCCGATTCCCTGCAGGCCTGGGCCGGTGCCGGTCGGCGCCTGACCCTGCTGGCACGCAGCTACGACGAGGTGCTGCGCCGCCACGCCCGTTTCGTGACCTGGCGGCGGACCTGGGACCACCTCATCCAGGCGCGGGTCTGCAAGTCGGTGGCGGCCAGCGATTTCCCCAGCGTGCTCTGGAGCCCGGCCTGGACCCTGCAGCGCCTCGATCTGAAGCGCAGCACGGGGGTGTCCGGTCCCGAAGCCGAACGACGGGTCGTGCTGCGTGAGACGATCGATGAATGCCTGCGCCAGAGTGCGCCGGCATTCCCGGCGTCGACCCTGGGGTTGTGAGCCCGTCGGCAGACTCTGAGGGCGAACGGTATGACCGATCTTTACCAAGATGAAACGTTCGACGGTCGGTTTCGGGGCTGTCAGTAATTGTTGGTATTGACGAATCACCTCTATAATTCCCCGTTGAGCAAAAAGTGTGCGGGTTTTCACCTAGCGCTCGCTCTGTCAAAGCGTTCAGGTCGAACGTCATGGCAACCCAGAATTCTCTCTGTCCAACAAGGAAACTTGAAATGAAGAAATCGCTCGTCTTGGCAACCCTGATTGCTGCTGCCGCCCTCGCCGCCTGTGGTCAAAAGGAAGCCCCGGCTCCTGCACCCGCACCCGCAGAGGCTCCCGCTGCTGCCCCGGCCGCCGCTCCTGCCGCTGACGCTGCTGCTCCCGCTGCCGCCCCGGCCGCCGCTCCTGCTGCTGACGCTGCTGCTCCCGCCGCTGCCCCGGCTGCCGCTCCCGCCGCCGACGCTGCTGCCGAAGCCGCCAAGAACGCTGCCGACGCTGCTGCCAAGAAGTAAATTCTTCCTGCGTCTGTCAAAAAGCCACCTTCGGGTGGCTTTTTTGCTTTCTGGCAAGGCGTCTGGGTGGGGTGGGCCTCACACCTCCAGCCAGTCGGTGCCCTCGAGCTGGGTCGCCACCTGGATGTCCTGCTCGGACCAGTCTAGCGCCGCCGCCAGGCAGGCCCGCACCAGCCCAGGGTGGTTGTTGCGTTCGCTCAGGTGGGCGGCCACCACACAGTGCAATGCAGGGTGCCGCAGCTGGCCCAGAGCCTGCGCACTGGCCCTGTTTTCAAGGTGACCCCAGGGGCCCGCCACGCGGCGTTTCAGGAAGGCCGGGTAGCTGGAGCGCGCCAGCAGATCGGCGTCATGGTTGGCTTCGAGCAGCAGCGCATGGCAGCCGGCCAGCTGCTCCAGCACATGGGGGGTGATGTGGCCCAGATCGGTGAGCAGGCCCAGCTTGCGCGAACCTTCGAGACAGACGAGTTGCAACGGCTCCTGGGCATCGTGGGGCACGGTCAGAGGCTGCAATTGCAGGGGGCCGAGGGCGATGGGCTGCTGATCGCGGGCAAAGTGCAGCAGCTCGCCGAGGGGCGGTTCGCCGATGGCCTGCCAGGTGCCTCGGCTCATCCACAGCGGGATCGAATGGCGACGGGCCAGGGCGGTGGCGCAGCCGATGTGGTCGGTGTGTTCGTGGGTGATGAAGAGGGCGTCCAGCGTCTCTGGAGGCGCACCGGCCTGTGTCAGGCGTTGTTCCAGGTTGCGCAGACCCGGTCCGCAGTCGACCAGCAGCCGGGTCGGTGATGCCGTGGGGCCGGCTTCGACCAGGGTGGCGTTGCCGGCACTGCCGCTGGCCAGGCTGCGAAATCTCATGGGGAGGGGTGAGGGCGGGCGGGGGCGCAAAAAAGGGCAGGCCGACGGCCTGCCCTGATCTGGGTGGAGAACGCCTATTTCAGGTCGTCGACCAGGACCTT
>JAFAMV010000141.1 GCA_019233055.1 Curvibacter sp. | reverse complement strand
GGCCAGGTGATGGGGATCATCTCGCTGGTGGCGTTGAGTTTCATGGTGCAGCTGCCCAGGGGGATCATGCTGCGGTCCAGGGCCAGGTCCTTGTCGGCCAGCCGGCGCAGGTAGCGCAGCATGCTGGTCTCGCTGTGGTGGGTGTTGAACACCGGGTGGGCCAGGTAGGCGCTGTGGCGGCGCAGTTCGGCCGGGATCAGCGGCTCGATGCCTTTCTCGAAGTCGGCCACCGAGGGCAGGGCCTGGCCGGCCTCGGCGAAGAAGCCCCACAGGTCTTCGAGGTGCGCGCGGGTGGTGGTCTCGTCGAGCGAGATGCTGAGGTAGCTGCCCCAGGACAGGCGCAGGTTCACGCCACCGGCCAGGGCCCGGGCCAGGATGGCGGCCGCCTGCCCACCGGCGTTGACGGTCACGGTGTCGAAGGCGCTGGCCTTGGTGATGGGATGGCCCAGTCGTTCCAGGCCGGCCGCCAGGATGGCGGTGTAGGCGGCGATGCGCCCGGCGATGCGACGCAGGCCGGCCGGGCCGTGGTAGACCGCGTACATGCTGGCGACCACCGCCGGCAGCACCTGGGCGGTGCAGATGTTGGAGGTGGCTTTTTCGCGGCGGATGTGTTGCTCGCGGGTCTGCAGGGCCAGGCGGTAGGCGGGCTGGCCGTGGCTGTCCACGCTGACGCCGACCAGGCGGCCCGGCATGGAGCGCTTGAACTCGTCGCGGCAGGCCATGAAGGCGGCGTGCGGGCCGCCGGCGCCCATGGGCATGCCGAAGCGCTGGGTGCTGCCGATCACGATGTCGGCGTTCCATTCGCCCGGCGGGCTGAGCAGGGTCAGGGCCAGCAGGTCGGCCGCCACGATGAAGGCGGCCTGCTTGCCGTGCACGGTGGCGACATCGGCACGGAAGTCGTGGATGTCGCCGAAGGTGCTGGGGTACTGGGCCACGGCGGCGAAGTAGTCGCGCTGGGCCAGGGCGGCGGCCCATTCCTCGGCCGAGTTGGCCACGATGACCTCGAAGCCCAGCGGTGAGGCCCGGGTCTGGATGACCTCGATGCTCTGCGCATGGCAGTCGCCGGCCACCACGATGGCGTTGGCCTTGGACTTGACCGAGCGCTTGGCCAGGGTCATGGCCTCGGCGGCGGCGGTGGCCTCGTCGAGCATGGAGGCATTGGCCATGGGCATGCCGGTCAGGTCGCAGACCATGGTCTGGAAGTTGACCAGGGCTTCCATGCGGCCTTGCGAGATTTCGGCCTGGTAGGGCGTGTAGGCGGTGTACCAGGCCGGGTTCTCGAGGATGTTGCGCAGGATCACCCCCGGCGTGAGGGTGCCGTAGTAGCCCTGGCCGATGTGGCTGCGCAGGATGCGGTTCTTCGATGCAATCGCCTTCAACTCGGCCAGCGCGCCGGCCTCGGTCACCGGGGCCGGCAGTTCCATGGGGCGGGCACGGGCGATCGAGGGCGGCACGATGCCTTCGATCAGGGCGCGGCGCGAGGCTGCGCCCACGGCGCTCAGCATGTGGGCCTCGTCCTCGGGGCCGAAGCCGATGTGGCGGGCCCGGAATTCGGCCGGGTTCTCGAGGTCTGCGAGGGGAAGGGCGGATTGCATCAGCATGGGAAGGCTCGGTGGTGGGCGCGCCGCGTCAGGCGGCCTGGGTGAAGGCGGTGTAGCTGGTCTCGTCCATCAGCGCGTCGAGCTGGGCCGGGTTGGACAGCTTGACCTTGAAGAACCAGCCGGCGGCCAGCGGGTCGCTGTTGGCCAGCGAGGGGTCGTCGCGCAGGGCTTCGTTGACTTCGACGACTTCGCCGTCGACCGGCATGTAGACGTCGGCGGCGGCCTTCACCGATTCGACCACGCCGGCCACGTCGCCGGCGGCAAAGGACTTGCCGACTTCGGGCAGGTCGACGAAGACCACGTCGCCCAGCGCGTCCTGCGCGTGGACGGTGATGCCGACGACGGCGGCGTTGTGGTCGGCGGCGTTGATCCACTCATGCTCTTTGGAAAATTTGACGCTCATGATTTCTCCTGGAATAGGTGTGTTGCGGTTGAGGCTGGATGCAAATCAGCCCCGGTAGTATCGGTTGGGAACGAAGGGCATGGCAGCCACCTGCATCGCCACCGGCTTGCCGCGCACGATGGCGTTGAGCCGGGTGCCCAGGGCGGCCTGGTCGGCCCGCACATAGGCCATGGCCACCGGCTGGTTGATGCTGGGGCCCAGCAGGCCGCTGCTGACTTCGCCGATGCGTTCGCCGGTCGGGGTATGCAGCTCGGTGTGCTCGCGCACCGGGACCCGGTCCAGGGCCACCAGGCCCACGCGCTTGCGGGTCAGCACACCGGCGCTGCCCTGCAGATCGGCCAGTTGGGCCAGCACCTTGGCCGCGCCGGGGAAGCCGCCTTCGCGCTCGCCGCCGGTGCGGCGCACCTTCTGGATGGCCCAGGTCAGGCCGGCCTCCACGGGGGTGGTGCCGGTGTCCAGATCGTTGCCATAGAGGCACAGACCGGCTTCGAGGCGCAGCGAGTTGCGGGCGCCCAGGCCGATGGGCTTGACCTCGGGCTGGGCCAGCAGGGCGCGCGCCAGGGCTTCGGCCTGGGCAGCAGGCACCGAGATCTCGAAGCCGTCCTCACCGGTGTAGCCGCTGCGGGTCACGTAGCAGGCGATGCCGGCGATGTCGAAGGCGCCACCGGTCATGAAGACCAGCTTCGCGACGTCGGGTGCCAGGCGGCTCAGGGCGGTCACGGCCTGGGGGCCTTGCAGGGCCAGCAAGGCCTGTTCGGGCAGGGGGATGACCTGGCAGCGCTGGCCGATGCGGGCCTGGATGTGGGCGATGTCGGCGGCCTTGCAGGCGCCGTTGACGATCACGAACAGGTCGTCGCCGCGGTTCACGAACATCAGGTCGTCGAGGATGCCGCCTTCGTCGTTGAGCAGCAGGCCATAGCGTTGCTTGCCCACGCCCAGGCCGATCACGTCGACCGGCATCAGGCTCTCGAAGGCGGCCGCAGCGCCGGGGCCCACCAGGCGCAACTGGCCCATGTGCGACACATCGAACAGGCCGGCGGCGGCGCGGGTGTGCAGATGCTCGGCCATCAGGCCGGCCGGGTATTGCACCGGCATCGAGTAGCCGGCGAACGGCACCATGCGGGCACCGAGTTCGAGGTGCAGGGCGTTGAGCGGGGTGGTGAGGAGGGCAGCGGAGTCGGTCACGGTCAGGCCTTTGCTTGGCTTCAGGGGCACGGGACGCGCAGCCACCAGGGCTGCGGCGCAGGGGCCCCGGCTGTCCGCTTTACCTGAGAGATTCACCCGGCGATGCGGGCTTGCTCCTTCGGTGGACCGTGCCAGACCCTGTGGGCAGGGGGCATGGTCTCTCTCCAGCTGGGAAACGTCTGTTGCCAGACGGGTGTCAGTCCTTCTGCCTGAGCGTTAGGGCACCGCATGATCGACATGCAGCGCTTTCGCCTTCGGCGGCCCGGCTCGAAACCGGGCTCTCTCCTGACGGCCGGCAGTATAACCCCGGCCAGGCCTGAACAGGGCCTTCAAATCTGTTCACGGTCTCGCATGAACCCGTGAGAGACCGTGGTCAGGTACTTACATACCTGCGTAGTTCGGGCCGCCACCGCCTTCGGGTGTGACCCAGACGATGTTCTGGGTCGGGTCCTTGATGTCGCAGGTCTTGCAGTGCACGCAGTTCTGGGCGTTGATCTGCAGGCGTTGGGCATTGCCCCCCTTGGCTTCGTCAGCCACGAACTCGTAGACGCCGGCCGGGCAGTAGCGGGCCTCGGGGCCGGCATAGCGCGCCAGATTGATGCTCACCGGGACCGAGGCGTCCTTGAGGGTCAGGTGGGCCGGCTGGTCTTCGGCATGGTTGGTGTTGCTGATGAAGACGCTGGAGAGGCGGTCGAAGGTCAGCTTGCCGTCGGGCTTGGGGTAGGCGATGGGCTGGCATTCTGCAGCCGGCTTGAGGTAGGCATGGTCGGGCTTGTCGCGGCGCAGCGTCCAGGGCACGTGGCCGCGCAGGACCAGTTGCTCGAAGCCGTTCATGACGGTGGCGACCGTCAGTCCATGCTTGAACCAGTTCTTGAAATTGCGGTCCTTGTTGAGTTCGGTGTGCAGCCAGCTGTGCTCGAAGGCCTCGGGGTAGTCCGCAAGCTCATCATGCTGACGGCCGCTGGTGATGGCCTGGTAGGCGGCCTCGGCGGCCAGCATGCCGGTCTTGATGGCGGCATGGCTGCCCTTGATGCGGCTGACATTGAGGAAGCCGGCATCGCAGCCGATCAGTGCGCCACCCGGGAACACGGTCTTGGGCAGGGCGTTGAGGCCGCTGGCGTTGATGGCGCGTGCGCCATAGGACAGGCGCTTGGCGGTGATCTCGCCCTTCTCGTTCTCGAAGTAGTAGCGGACGTTGGGGTGGGTCTTCCAGCGCTGGAATTCTTCGAAGGGGCTCAGGTAGGGGTTGTCGTAACCGAGGCCGGTGACGAAGCCCAGGGCCACCTTGTTGCCTTCGAGGTGGTAGAGGAAGGCGCCGCCATAGGTCTTGTTGTCCATCGGCCAGCCGGCGGTGTGCATCACGAAGCCGGGCTGGTGGCGGCTGGGGTCGATCTCCCAGAGTTCCTTGATGCCGAGGCCGAAACTCTGCGGGTCGCGGCCCTCGTCGAGCTTGAAGCGGGCGATCACCTGCTTGCCCAGATGGCCGCGCGCGCCTTCGGCAAAGATGGTGTACTTGGCCAGCAACTCCATGCCGAGCTGGAAGCTGTCGGTGGGTTCACCGTCCTTGCCCACGCCCATGTTGCCGGTGGCCACGCCCTTGACCGACCCATCGTCGTTGTAGAGCACCTCGGCGGCCGCGAAGCCGGGGAAGATCTCCACGCCCAGGCTTTCGGCCTGCTCGGCCAGCCATTTGGTGACCGCGCCGAGGCTGACGATGTAGTTGCCGTGGTTGTGCGCAAACGGCGGCAGGAACAGGTTCGGGACCCGGAAGCCGCTCTTTTCACCGAGGAAGACATAGGCGTCGTCGGTGACCGGCTGGTTCAGGGGGGCGCCCTTGGCCTTCCAGTCGGGGATCAGCTCGCTCAGAGCCCTGGGGTCCATGATGGCGCCAGAGAGGATGTGGGCGCCGGGCTCCGAGCCCTTTTCGAGCACCACGACCGAGACGTCCTGCCCCTTCTCGGCGGCCAGCTGCTTGAGGCGGATGGCCGTGGCCAGGCCGCCCGGGCCGCCACCGACGACGACGACGTCGTACTCCATGGCTTCGCGGGGGCCGAATTGGGACAGGATTTCTTCGTTGTTCATGAGGTGTCTCGCTTGATAATGAAATCGTGGTTCGCTTACTCGGCTGTAAGCGGCTGCGACGCATTCTATTCGCTGCAGCGCAAAATTAGTACGATCGTTCGTTTTTATGGGCTTGCTGGAGATACTTTAAATGGCTTTCAACATCGATTTGGCAGGAAGAGTCGCCTTTGTCACTGGCGCCTCCAGTGGATTGGGTGCCCAGTTTGCACGCACGCTGGCGCGTGCCGGGGCAGCGTGCGTGCTGGCGAGCCGGCGGGTGGAGAAACTCAAGGAGCTGCGGGCCCACATCGAAGGCGAGGGGGGCAGCGCCCATGTGCTGGCGCTGGACGTGACCGACCTGGACAGCATCCGCGCCGCCGTGGCCCATGCCGAGACCGAGGTGGGCTCGATCGACATCCTGGTCAACAACTCGGGGGTCAGCACCACCCAGCGCCTGCAGGACGTCAGCGAGGAAGACTTTGACTTCATCTTCGACACCAATGTGCGCGGCGCCTTCTTCGTCGCCCAGGAGGTCGGCAAGCGCATGCTGGCGCGGGCGCGGGGTGCGGCGCCGGGCAGCTACACGGGCGGGCGCATCATCAACATCGCCTCGATGGCCGGGCTCAAGGTGTTGCCGCAGATCGGCGCCTATTGCATGAGCAAGGCGGCGGTGGTGCAGATGACCAAGGCGATGGCGCTGGAATGGGGGCGTTTCGGTATCAACGTGAACGCCATCTGCCCGGGCTACATCGACACCGAGATCAACCACCACCACTGGCAGACCGAACAAGGGCAGAAGCTGGTGAACATGCTGCCCCGCAGGCGCGTCGGCAGGCCCGAGGACCTCGACGCGCTGCTGGTGATGCTGGCCAGTGACCAGAGCCATTTCGTCAATGGCGCGGTGATCGCGGCCGACGACGGCTTTGCGGTCTGAGGAGGTCGGTCTTGAAATACGAGATTCCCGAGCGCAAGAAGCGTGTCTTCGAGATGCGGATTCCGATCCGCTGGGGCGACATGGACGCGATGAACCATGTCAACAATGCCAGCTACTTCCGCTACCTGGAGACCCTGCGCATCGAGTGGATGTGCTCGGTGGGCTGCCGCCCGCAACCGCAGGGCGAAGGGCCGGTGATCGTCAACGCCTTCTGCAATTTCTACCGGCAACTCGAATACCCGGGGGATGTGCTGGCCACGCTCTATGTCAGCGATGCGGCCCGCACCACCTTCGAGACCTGGGCCACGCTGGCCCGCAGCGACCAGCCGGAACTGGTCTGCGCCGCAGGGGGTGCGACCACCATCTGGGTCGATTTTCCGAAGCAGAAGGCGGCGCCCCTGCCCGATTGGATGCGGGCCTTGATCGAGGACTGATCAATCGCCGGGGCAGGATGGCTCAGCGGACCACCCTGTAGGCGCCCGCATTGGCGCTGAGCCAGCGTTCGGCCAGCCGGCGGGCGTCGGCATCGTCGGGCAGATGCGGGCGCAAGGGCTGTTCGGGGTGGAAGCCGCGCCGGAAATACCCGAGCAGGGGGCCGGCGCAACGCCAGGCCACCCCATCGCGGCCGAAGGCAAAGCCGAGCGCACTCCACCAGGTGCTCACGCGCCAGAGGCTGCCATCGTGTCGCAGGTTGGAGCAGGTCTGCGAAAAGGCCTCCCAACTGAAGGTCAGCAGCACATAGACATACCAGCGCACACGCCAGGCATGGCTGCCGCCCAGGGCGCGGTAAAGGTCGAAGGCCACCGCGCTGTGCTCGGTCTCTTCCGAGGCGTGCCAGCGCCACAGGGTCTGCATGCGGGGCTCGGCGGCATCGAACCAACTGGCGTAGCGCAGCGTGGCATCGGCAAACACTGCCGTGCAGTGCTCGTAGGCACAGGTGACGGCGAGCCGGTGCAGGGGGTTGAAAGGGCGGCTGCGCTCGATGCGCCGCTGGGCCCAGTGCTGCCAATGGTTGACCAGCCCTTGTTTTTCCAATTGTTCGTTGTAGAGCCCATGGACCCGGCGATGCGTAGCCTCCTGGCCGATGAAGCCCTGGATGGCCAGACGCAGGTCTGCATGCTCGGGGCTGTCGGGCAATGCGGTCAGGTTTTCGCGCACCGAGTCGATGAAAAATTGTTCGCCGACCGGAAAACTCATGGACAGGGCGTTGTAGTACATGCTGCGCCAGGCATCGCCGCCATGCCAATGCCTGTCGAAGCCCGTGCTGAGGTCGACTTCGAGCTTGCGCACTGTCAGCTCCCCCGTCGAAGACGAGGGGGCCAGGGAGGAGGGGGAGGGAGAAGGGCGCATGCGGCAAAATGGAAACAATTTGTGAGCATTATTCAGATTCGGGTTGCCCCTGGCTACTCGCATCGGGCTCAGTTTCTGGAGTGCCTGCCCATGGCGACCACACGTCGTGTTCCTCCCTCTGAAAACCTGCGGCGCCTGCCCACGCAAGAGCGTGCGCAACGGACCATCCAGGCCATTTTTGAAGCCACTGCTCAGATTGTCGAAAACGAAGGGGAGACGGCCTTGACAACCAACAAGGTCGCTCAGCGTGCCGGGTTCTCGATCGGTACGCTGTACCAGTACTTCCCCTCCAAGGAGGCGATCCTGGTGGCCTTGATCCAGCGTGAGCGCCGTCGGGTGATGGACCGCCTGCAGACCATGATGCGCGAGGCCGTGGACCAGCGGCGTCCGGTGCGCGAGGCCCTGCAGGATCTGGTGCACCTGCTGGTCGAGTCCTTCGGCAGCGGCCCGCGTGCCAAGCGGGCCCTGATCCGGCTGGCCTGGCGGCTCGATCACCATGACGACATCACCCAGGCCCTGCGCGAGGCCTCTGAGCGCAATGCGGTGGCCTTGGCGGCCATGCAGGATCCTCAACTGCGGTCGCCCGATCCGACCATGATGTTCGTCGCCACCCGCGCCGTCATGGGGGTGATACGCAGTGCCTCGCTGGAAGATTCACCGATGCTCGGGACAGCGGCTTTTGAAGCCGAGCTGGTGCGCCTGATCTGGGGCATGCTGCGGCTGGATTGAGTGCCGCCCTGCGGTGGTCGGCACGTCAGGCTCGCGTCGCATGGCCGGGCCGTCGGTGCGCCAACTCGGTGACGTCGTTCGCCGGGCTGGCGTTCGGCTCAATGCAGCAATCCTGGGTGGGCGTTGGCGAGCCGGTCGAGTTCTGCACAGACATCGGCCATCCGACCCGAGATGACCAGCCGACCCGCATGGAGTGTGCCGTTGTGGTGGTCGCGGATGCGCACCACCTTGAGGGGCCGCGCGGGGGGCGTCGTTTTCAATCGGCGTTCAGCGGCGGGAATGCAGATGGACGAGGCCCCGGCGCAAGAGGGGCGTGTGCCAGCATGTGCGCCGATCGGGGCGGAGCTGACGGCGGGCCTGGCCTGCGGGAGCCCCTTGGGGCGCCAATATCCAAGCAATGCCCCCAGCGGGGCCAGCAGGCGGGTGGTGACGAAGGTGGCCTTTCCCATGTGAAACTCCGGTTCGATTCAGGGCTTGAACACAGGCAGGATTGAGAAGGCAGACCGTTTCAGGGTTGTTTGGAGTGACCTCTTGCGGTCTCTCCATAAACGCCCGCCACCTGAAGCGGCCCGATGGCTTACATGAGCATGGTGTTGCGGATCAGGCCGACGGCGAGGCCTTCGATTTCGAAGGGTTCGTCGGGCTGCACGATGATGGTCGAGAAGTCGGGGTTTTCGGCCAGCAGTTCGATGTGATGTGCTGTGCGGCGCAGACGTTTCACCGTGACGTCTTCGCCCAGACGGGCCACGATGATCTGGCCGTTCTTGGCCTCCCGTGTGGATTGCACGGCCAGCAGATCACCATCCAGGATGCCGACATCGCGCATGGACATGCCTCGGACCTTGAGCAGGTAGTCGGGCTTGCGCTGGAACAGACCGTTTTCGACGTAATAGGTCTGGTCCACATGTTCCTGGGCGAGAATCGGCGAGCCTGCGGCAACGCGCCCGATCAGGGGCAGTGCCAATTGACTCAGCCCCGGGAGGGGAAGGGAGAATTGGGGGTCTCTGGCTTGATGCATCGGGCGCAAGGTTCCCCCTTTGAGACGGATCCCGCGTGAGGTGCCGCTGACCAGTTCGATCACGCCCTTGCGGGCCAGGGCTTGCAGATGTTCTTCGGCCGCGTTGGCGGATTTGAAACCGAGTTCGGATGCGATTTCGGCCCGGGTCGGCGGTGCGCCGGTGCGGGCGATGGCGCTCTGGATCAGCTCCAGGATCTGTTGCTGTCTGGCGGTGAGCTTGACGGTGATCTGAGGGGTGTCCAACATCTCGACTCCTGAGGGCTGTTTTAATATCCAGTAACTGTATTTTTGACCAGTTCTTTTTGAAATGCAAGTTGTCTCCCCAAAATCACGCCATCTGTTGGTTCTCGGCACTGGTGGCACCATCGCCGGCGAAGCGGGCAGCCGCTCGGACAATGTGGGCTACAAGGCGGCCCAGCGCAGCGTCGACGACCTGCTGGCGGGGCTGCCCTTGCCGGCCGGCTGCGCCGTCCGTTGCGAGCAGGTGCTTCAGCTGGACAGCAAGGACATGGATGCCGATGGTTGGCAACGGCTGTTGTGGCGTCTGGCCGAGGCCATCGACGACCCCGAGGTGCAGGGGATCGTAGTGACCCATGGGACGGACACGCTGGAAGAGACCGCCTATTTGCTGCATGCCTTGTTGCCTGACACCAAACCGGTGGTGCTGACCTGCGCCATGCGTCCGGCGACCGCCCTGATGTCGGACGGTCCGCAGAATCTGGTGGATGCCCTGGCCGTGGCCGCAGACCCCGCTGCCGCCGGGGTCTGCGTGGTCTGTGCTGGGGTCATCCACGATCCGGTGTCGGTCCAGAAGGTTCACACCTACCGTCCCGATGCCTTCGATTCGGGCGATTCAGGCCCCATGGGCCATGTGCGCGAAGGGTGTCCGGTGTGGGGGCGCACGCAGGCGGGTGCGGCGGCCCGTTTTTCGCCGGCGGTGCTGAAGGCGGTGTTGGCCTGTCCGGCCGCGCAATGGCCCTGGGTCGTGGTGCTGCTGAGCCATGGCGGGGTCTGCGGCACGATGCTGGAGGCGGTGCTGGCCCAGGGTGGGGGCTTGGCCGGCGTGGTGCTGGCGGGCACCGGCAACGGCACCTTGAACCGGGCACTTGATGCCTCGTTGCACTCGGCGGCGCAGCGCGGGGTCCGGATCTGGCGCAGTTCGCGCTGTGTCCATGGCCCGGTGCTGGGGCATGGGCAGGGCTGGCCGATCGCGGCGGGCTTGAATCCGGTCAAGGCGCGACTGTCCTTGATGCTCACGCTGCTGGCGGAGCGGGCCGGGCTGGCCGGCGATCTGGCGCGATGAAGCTGCCTTGGCCATGAAAAAAGCCACCCGGAGGTGGCTTTTTTGGGGGGGCAGCGCCGGGGATCAGACGCGCTTGCGGTATTCGCCGGTGCGGGTGTCGATTTCGATGCGGTCGCCTTGCGACACGAACAGGGGCACGGGGACTTCGAAGCCGGTGGCGATCTTGGCAGGCTTCAGCACCTTGCCGGAGGTGTCGCCCTTGACGGCAGGCTCGGTCCAGGTGATTTCACGCTCGATGCTGGTGGGCAGTTCGACCGAGATGGCCTTGCCTTCGTAGAACACCACTTCGACGGCCATGCCGTCTTCGAGGTAGTTCAGCGCGTCGCCCATGTTTTCGGCTTCGACTTCGTACTGGTTGTACTCACCGTCCATGCAGACGTACATGGGGTCGGCGAAGTAGGAGTAGGTGCACTCCTTCTTGTCCAGGATGATCTGGTCCATCTTGTCGTCGGCCTTGAACACGACTTCGGTGCCGAAGTTGGCGATCAGGCTCTTGAGCTTCATGCGCACGGTGGCCGAGTTGCGGCCGCCACGGCTGTATTCGGTCTTCAGCACGACCATCGGGTCCTTGCCGTGCATGATCACGTTGCCGGCGCGGATTTCTTGAGCAATTTTCATAGGAGTAGGGCCCTCTGGGCCTGTTGGGCTTGAATCTGGCCGCCTGGCGGATAAGGCTTGCGGCTCTGCGCCCCATCAGGCTCTCAAATTCGCCCGGGGTACGCAAAGCCTGACATTTTATCGTTTTTCTGTGTAAAAACGAAGTAGCTGGCTGACAAGGTCATCCTGTTCCAGCAGGCGCTGACGCGCATCAAGGACGCACCGACGCCAGGATGCCGGGCGTGCCGCAGGCAGTGGGCCGGGGCGCAGACCGTTCCAGACGTGGTGGAATTCACGCAGATCGGCAGGCGCCTGCAGCCAGTCCAGGAAGGCGTCCAGCTTGGCCTGATGGGCGTTGTCATCCTGGGGGTAGATCTGCCAGACGAAGGCCTGACCGGCCCACAAGGCGCGGACCAGCGAATCTTCGCCACGGACGAAGTTCAGTTCGCAGGCGCGCAGCGTGGCATCGAAATCGGCTTGCGGGACGGGCGGGCGGTAGGTGAGCGTCAGGTGGTCTTCGCGCCTGCCCTCCCCGGCATGCCGCCGCGCTTCGAGGGCTTGCACGGCGGCAGCGGGGCGGCCTGGCATCACCAGCAGGTGGCAGGGGGCGCCCTCCAGGCCTTCATGGTGCAGCCGTTCGAGCCAGTCTGCGAGCGCGGCTGGCTCGTAGCAGAACAGGGACAGCAGGCGCTCATCCCGGCTGGCGCCTGGTCTTGCACCGAAAACCGCTTGCCCGGGTGCTGCGGTGGATGAATGTGCGCCGACGGCATCGGCCTCGCGGATGAGGCCGCCGGTCTTGGCCGTGAAGCCGGGGTAGAAGAACCACTTGAGCCAGCCGGCAGCCGGCCCTTGTTGCACCGGCGACGGCAGGCCGTGACAGCGTTCGACCCAGGCTTCGGCGGACAG
>JAFAMV010000093.1 GCA_019233055.1 Curvibacter sp. | reverse complement strand
GAGGTGATCGAGGATCCGATCACCGTCACCCGTCGCTCGCAAGAACCGACCAACAAGCAGACGCCGGTCATCAAGGGCGTGCTGCCCGATGCACCCGCCCCCCAGGTGCCCCCCAAGGCCGAGGCTGCAGCCCGCAGCGCACGCCCTGCCGAGGCCAAGCCGGCCGCTGCGGCCCCCGTGGCCGCACCGGCACCGGCCGAAAGCGGCTTCTTCGGCTGGCTCAAGGGCCTGTTCGGCGTCAAGGCCCCGGAACCCGTGGCCGCACCGGTCGAAGCCAAGAAGGAAGACAAGCCGCGTGAAGGCCGTCAGGAACGTGGTGAAGGCCGCGGTGAGCGCGGCGGCCGTCGCGGCGAGGGCGGTCAGCGCCAGGGGGAACGCGGCGAAGGCCGTGGTGACCGTGGCGGCCGACGTGGCGAACGCTCGGAGCGTCCGCCGCGCGATGCCGAGGCCAACGGCAACGGCAACGGCAACGGCAACGGTCAAGGCGGCCGTCAGCGTGATGGTGAAGCCCGCCCCCCGCGTGGCGAACGCCCCGAAGGCGAAGCCCGCCGCGAAGGTGGACGCCCGGAGCGTGCCGAGCGCAGCGAACGCGCCCCGCGTGAGCGCCGCCCCGAATCTGCTGCCATGCCGGCAGAACCGCGCAACCTGAGCGCCGAAGCACCGCTCGAAGCCGCCCAACTGGCACCGAATGCCGAAGACGGCAGCCAGGCCGTGAACGAGCAGCGTCCCGAGCGTGGCCCACGCCGCGAACGTGGCGAACGCGGCGAAGGCAGCCGCCGCGAACGGGGTCCGCGCGCCGAGCGCCCCCCGCGCCAGGAGTCGGCCGACAGCGCCCATGAGGCCCAGGGCATCGAGGGCCAGCCCGCCGTCGCCGCCGTGGCCGAAGGCCAGGCCGGCGAGGCCCCGGTCCGTGCCGAGGGCGAGGAACGCCAACGCCGCTCGCGTGACCGCTACGGCCGCGACCGCCGCGACCGCCAGAACGGCGAGCGCGCCGCGCGCGACGCATCGGCTCCCGCCGAGGCCGAAGGCGATGCCGCCGCGACCGAAGAGGGCTTCCAACCGACCCGCTCCTACTTCACCCATGTGAACGCCGAGACAGCGCCGGTCGAAGCCGCCCCGCAACAGGCACAGCCCGCCGTCGCCGAGGTGCCGCAAGAGGCCCGGATCGCCGCGCCCGCCACGGTCGCCGTGCCGGAACCCGCCGCCCCCATCGCGGCACCGGAGGCGGCTGCCAGCCCCGAGGCCGCCGCGCCGGCCCCGGCCTTCGTGCTCGCGCTCGACGAACTGCAGCAGATCGCCCAGTCCTCGGGTCTCGAATGGGTGAATTCGGACACCGAGAAGGTGGCCGCCGTCCAGGCTGCGATCGCCGCCGAGCCCAAGCCGGTGCATGTCCCGCGTGAGCGGCCGCCGCTGGTGGTCCTCGACGAGGGTCCGCTGGTGCTGGTGGAAACCCGCCGCGACCTGGCCGACCTGAAGCTGCCTTTCGAGCAGCAGGCCTGATCCAGGCCCCTGCGCTGCCGCCTGAGGCGGCAGCACCTTGCCTTTCAAGCAGACCGCCGCGCGCGGTCTGCGCCGCACGGGCCGCGGCATTTTTCGCCACAATCACCGGCTGATCCGTGCGAAACCACCCGGAACGTGCTCACGTTCCCATCTGCCCATGCTGTTCCTGCTCTCCCCTGCCAAGTCCCTGGACTACGAAAGCCCTGTCCCGCCCGACTTGCCACACACCCTGCCCCAGTTCCTGCCCCAATCCGGGCAACTGATCGAACTGCTGCGGCAGAAAACGCCCCAGGACATCGCCAGCCTGATGAGCCTCAGCGATGCGCTGGCCGGCCTCAATGTGGCGCGCTATGAAGCCTGGTCGCCGCGCTTCACCGCCCGGAATTCCCGCCAGGCCGTGCTGGCCTTCAACGGCGATGTCTACGAAGGCCTGCAGGCGCGCAGCCTGTCGGCCGAAGACCTCCAGTGGGCGCAGCAGCATCTGGGCATCCTCAGCGGCCTCTATGGCGTGCTGCGGCCGCTGGACCGCATGCAGCCCTACCGCCTGGAGATGGGCACCCGACTCGGCAACCCGCAAGGCCGCAACCTGTACGACTTCTGGGGCACCCAGATCACCGAGCACCTGAACCAGCGGCTGCGTTCGGATGCCTCGCCGGTGCTCGTCAACCTCGCGTCCCAGGAATATTTCAAGTCGGTGCGCCCCAAGCTGCTCCGGGCCCGAGTGGTCGAGTGCGTGTTCGAGGAGGCGCGGGCCGGCCAATTCAAGATCATCAGCTTCATGGCCAAACGCGCGCGCGGCCTGATGGCCCGCTTTGCCATCACCCAGCGCATCAGCCTGCCCAGCCAGCTCGAAGCCTTCGACAGCGAGGGCTATGCCTTCGATGCCGGTGCGTCGCAGCCCGACCGGCTGGTGTTCCGGCGCTGAGCGCCGGCCTCAGAGCCTGCGCAGCAGGCCTTCGATCTCGTCAAACACCTGCTCGATGTCGTGCAGGCCCCGCTGCAACCCGTCGGCGGTCTGCGCGGCCTCACAGAGATTGCGCAGTCCGATGCAGACCCGCAGGGCGCTGCGTTCCAGGCCGTCCCGACGGCCGCAGGCCACCGGCTGCCCCAGTTGCACCGCCCGCCCGGACGGCCCTTCGCCGCGGCGCAAGGCGCGGTGCAAACCCGCCGTCTCCTGCGGCGACAGCGGCCGGCAGACGCCATCCGCCCGCCAGGCCTGCAGGGCGAAGGGGAAGATCGTCGGCCAGGCATCCCAGCCGGGCTCGACCCGCTGCAAAGCCGGGGCGGACAGGCCTTGCAGCCACGGTGATGCCGTCACCCGTGCGCTGATCGCCTCCCCCCAGAGCCGGACCGCCTGTGCCACCCAGCCCGGCGGCAGGGCCCGGAAGGCGCGCAGCTCGCACAGGGCAGCCTCCCAGCGCAGCAGCAGGCCCGCATTGGCCTCGGGCGGCAGCACCTGTGCCGCCAGCCAGGTCGCAGGCCAGTCGGTGCGACACGAATAGGCACCCAGCCCCGCCAGCGTCAGCGAGCGGGCCCGGGCCGCCGTCGAGGGCGGCAGCAGCAGGGCGCCACAGAACGCAGGGCCGCCGACGAATTTGGAACCGGTCAAGGCCACGAGCCAGCCACGCGTCAGGTAGTCCGCCACCGAGGCCTCGCTGAGGCGGAACTGGCAGGCATCGACCAGCACCTGGAGCCGCCCCGGCCATTCGGCCTGCAGGCGCGACACGCTCGCCGGCGACGGGGCCAGCAGGCCGGTCTTGGACAGGTCGGTCAACACCAACAGCACCTGACGCCCCTGGCACAGGGCCGACACCGCACGGTCGTGGAACGACGCGTCGACCTCGGCAGCGCAGCGCAGTGCGCCGTCGTCCTGCCGCAGGGCCACCGCTTCCAGGAACTGCCCATCCAGGCCGTCCAGCGGCTGCCTGGCGCTCACCGCCCGGCCTTGGCAGGTGCTGTCATCGAAATGGCAGCCTGCCAGTGCGGCCGACACCCCCCGGCCGGTCTCGCCGGGTTCGGCCATCAGCACATGCAGGGCACGGCCTTGGCGCGGCTGCAACTGCGTGGCGATCAGGTGCACATCGGTCCCCGAGGCCGCCAGCACCACCTCGGTCCCGGGCACCCGTGCCGCGCCTGAGAGCAAACCGATGTCGCTGCGGATGCGCTGGGCCGCGACCCAGCCGGCCTGAGAGTCCACCAGCAGGCGCTGGTGCAGTTCGCGGGCTGCGGCGAAACCGGCCTCGGACACCACCGAGGCGGTCGAAGACCCCCAGGCCAGCAGCCCGGGCTCCGGCCGTGGGGGGCAGGCGTAGGCATTGCGGCCCTCCGCCCCGAGCCGGATGCGGCTGTCACCGCCTCGGCACAGGGCCTGCTCGGTGAGCACCGCCGGCGGCAGGCCGGGCCGGCCCTGGACCGGCGGGCAGGCCGCGCCGAGCAGGGTGGCCAAGGCCGAGGCAGGCATGGCGTGGGTCCTCAGGCACCGCCACGCCCGGCCAGGCGCAGCAGCAGGCGGCGGAACGCGGCATAGACCTTGTCCATGTGCGGCCGCTTGTAGGGAAACAGATCATCCGGGTCCATCGAATGCACCACGGCGCCCGGATCGATCTCGAACACCAGCAGCTCGCCCGCGCGGGTCTCGGCGCAGTCGATCACCAGGTAGTCCAGGCCGCAGCGCCGGGCCATCTCACGCAGGGCCGGCCCATGCCGGTCGGCAAAGCCGCCGGGCTGCTCGAAACCGCGCATGAAGGCCTCTTCCTCGGCGCGCTTGGCGGCGCTCTCGGTCATGCCCGCATTCAGGTAATGGATCATCCAGTGCGAGGACACCCCCATGTGCGAGGCATAGGGCCGGCCATCGACCAGGCACACCCGGTACTTGCGGAACTGGCCGTCGGCACTGCGGTAGTCGATGAAGGGCGACAGGTAGAACTCCGCCGCCGCCGTGGCCTGCAGGTAGGCCGCCAGTGCGGACGCATCGGCCAGGCGCTCCAGGTCGTGGCCTGCATGCGAATCGACCGGGCGGACGATCACCGGATAGGCCAGTCCACCCGGCAGCAACCCGGCCTGTGCGGCCGACTCCAGCAAGGCCCTGGACACCCGCAGCGAAGGCGGGAAATGCAGGCCGGGCACCCCCTGGAGATGCCCGAAGGCCCGGGCCCGCGAGGTCTCGCGGATGGCCTGCGGCCGGTTGCATACCGGCTTGGGCCAATCGGCCAGCAGCGGCGTCAGCTGGTCCAGCAAGCCGGTGTTGTCGTCGGACTCGGACAGGGCCACGAACAGCACATCGTGCTCGGGCAGCGCTGCGGGCAGCGGCTCGCCGGGCCGCAGGTACAGCAGGCTCAGCGCGGCGCCCGCCGGGTCGGTCAGGAAAGGCAGCGGGGTGTTGGCCATCAGGTCACCGCCCGCCATCAGGGCCAGCACCCGCAGGTCCGCCCCGGGCGGCGCCGGCAGGGTGTAGAGCCGCCGCGTCTGCAGCGCCAGTTCGAGAGTGGCCAGGCCGACCTCGCGCTGGTTCTGCAACAACAGCAGGTTCGACAGGTCGAGCAGGGCGTCGGCATCCTCTGCATCCCGCTGCGCCCGCCCGATCAGGGTCTGGGCCAGCGGCCTCAGGTCCTGCCCCTGGAAGGCCAGGGTCATGATGCGGGCCAATCCCAGCAGGCCGGCACCCTGACCGGCGCCGGACGCGGCCTCCGGCGCCGCCGCAGCCCCCCCGGCGCTGGCCAGACGGCGCTGGCCCAGGGCCTGCAATGCGTCGACCAGCAGATCGATGTCGGCCGCCGTGGTCCGGTGGTTGACGATGGCCACACGGATGGCCACCTGTCCGTCGACCGTGGTGGTGGACGGCACCGCCACCCCCGACTCCTGCAGATCCGCCACCAGCTCGGTGTTGAAGCGGTCGGCGTCCTCGGCCCGGTGGCGGAAGCAGACGATGTTCAGGGTCACGGGCGCCAGCAGTTCGAACTCGGGGCAGGCCTGCAGGCGGTCCCGCAGCCGGCGCGCCAGCGCACAGGTGTGGGCGATGGCGCCGCCCAGGCGCTCGCGGCCGGTGCTCAAGAGGGTGAACCAGGTCTTCAGGGCCCGGAAGCCGCGCGACAGATCGGGCCCCAGATCGCAGGGCCAGGGC
This sequence comes from Curvibacter sp., assembly GCA_019233055.1. Taxonomy (GTDB): domain Bacteria; phylum Pseudomonadota; class Gammaproteobacteria; order Burkholderiales; family Burkholderiaceae_C; genus Curvibacter. The sequence goes on along the minus strand of JAFAMV010000093.1, from coordinate 21,219 downwards.
GAACCGGCCGCCAGCCCACGCTCATGGCGGGACAGGTAGGCGGCCGGCGAGGCGAAGGCCGCCAACTGGTCGCTCTGGCGGCGCACCAGGATGAAGCCGGCGTCGTAGGGCACCTGTCCCCATTTGTGGAAATCGAGCGCGATCGAATCGGCCTGTTCGATGCCTGCCAGCAGCGGCGCCAGTTCGGGCGACAGCATGCCCAGCGCACCATAGGCCCCATCGACATGGAACCAGGCCCCATGCCGGCGCGCCGCCGCGGCCAGGGCCGCCAGATCGTCGACCGCACCGACGTCCACCGTGCCGGCGGTACCGACCACCAGAAAAGGCCGCAGGCCGCGCGCCTGGTCGTCGGCCATGAGCCGCTCGAGGGCCTGCAGGTCGATGCGATGCCGCGCATCGACCGGCACCCGGCGCAGGGCCTCGGTGCCCAGGCCGCTGATGGCCATGGCCTGGGCCACGCAGCCGTGCGCCGCCGCCGAGGTGTAGGCCACCAGCCCCGCCCCGCCGCTGGCCGCCACGCCGCGCTGACGCGAGCCCTCACCCAGGGCCTGGGTGCGGGCGATCAGCACGCCGAGCAGATTGGCCATGGACGAGCCGGTCAGGAACAGGCCGCCGGCGCTGTCGGGAAATCCAAACAGATCGCGCATCCAGCGCACCACCTGGCGCTCGACTTCGAGTGGGATCTGGTCGCGCCCGCCCACATTGGCGTTCAGGCCGGCCGCCAGCATCTCGGCCAGCATGCCGACGGCGGTGCCACCGCCCTGCACCCAGCCCATGAAGCGGGGGTGGGCGTTGCCGACCGAATAGGGCAGGACATCGTGCATGAAACGGCGGTGCAGCACGTCCAGGTCGGTCGGGCCGGCCGGCAGAGGGTCGCCGAAGGAGGCCCGGACCGCGTCCGGTATGGGCTGCCAGACCGGGCGCCCGCGCAGCCCCTCCAGGTGGGCGAACATGTCGTCGAGCATGGCATGGCCCTGCGCACGCAGCGCCGTCCAGTCATCGGGGTCCAGGGAGGCGGGGAGCGGTTCGCTCATGGGGTGCAGGGCCGGTTGCGATTCATGGCTGGCAAGCTTAACCCCGCGCCACCCGGTCAAATCGGCAAGAACCGCAGGCTTGGCCTGCCAGTTCGCAGTTTCGCGCCAGGGCCTTGGCGGAATTGGTAACCTCGGGGCCTGCCCTGCTGCCGCTCCAGACCATGACGCAAGCCTCCTCCTCCCCCCAGACCATCACTCCAGCCCTGCGGGAATGGATCGTGGCCCAGGCCGAAGCCGGCCATGACGCCCCCAGCGTGCTCAAGGCCATGCTCGATTCCGGCTGGCAGGAGGATGTGGCCATCCAGGCCATGGAGACCACCCTGAGCGACCACCTGGAAGCCCAGGCGCTCCAGCAGGGCCTGCCCCCGCGCAGCGCCGTGCCCGAGCCGGACCTCGACGAATCGCCGCTGTGCATCGATGCCGGCGACCGCGAGGTCTCGGTGCTCCTGGTCATGGCCCAGCCCCGCATCGTGGTGTTCGGCAATCTCTTGTCCGAGGAGGAATGCGAGGGCCTGATCGCCGCGGCGCGCCCGCGCATGGCCCGCTCGCGCACCGTGGCCACCCAGACCGGCGGCGAAGAGGTGAACCCCGACCGCACCAGCGACGGCATGTTCTTCGGACGCGGCGAGTCCGAGCTGATCCAGCGCATCGAGGCCCGCATCGCCCGGCTGGTCCGCTGGCCGGTCGAGAACGGCGAAGGCCTGCAGGTGCTGAACTACCAGCCGGGGGCCGAGTACAAGCCGCACTACGACTATTTCGACCCCCAGGAGCCCGGCACCCCCACCATCCTGCGCCGGGGCGGCCAGCGCGTGGGCACCGTGGTCATGTACCTCAACAAGCCCGAAAAAGGCGGCGGCACGAGCTTCCCGGATCGGCACATGGAAGTGGCCCCCCAGCGTGGCAATGCGGTCTTCTTCAGCTACGAACGCCCGCACCCGAGCACCGGCACCCTGCATGGCGGTGCCCCGGTGCTGGCCGGCGAGAAATGGATCGCCACCAAATGGCTGCGCGAGCGCGAATTCAACTGAGCCGCCGCAGCGCGCCGATGCCGCCGACAATTCCCCCCATGAACACACCCGAACAATCCCAGCTGGGCAAGGCCTCCGCCTATGTGGACCGCTACGACCCCAGCCTGCTGTTTCCCATCCCCCGCCAGCCCAAGCGCGAGGAGATCGGCATCACCGGCACGCCGCCCTTCTTCGGCGCCGACCTGTGGACGGCCTTCGAACTGTCGTGGCTGAACCCCAAGGGCAAGCCCCAGGTGGCGATCGCGCACATCACGATCCCCTGCGAAACCCCGAACATCATCGAGAGCAAATCGTTCAAGCTCTACCTCAACAGCTTCAACAACAGCCGTTTCGCCGATGCCGGCGAGGTCCAGGCGCGGCTGCGCGACGACCTCGGTGAAGCCGCCTGGCGCGGCGCGGCCACGCGGGCCGGCGTCGGTGTGCGCCTGCTGGCGCCCGAGCTGTTCGACCAGGAGGCGGTCCACGAACTCGACGGCCTCAACCTCGACCGCCTCGACATCGAGTGCCAGCACTACACCCCGGCCCCCGAGCTGCTCAGCGCCCGCAGCGACGAAGCGCCGGTCAGCGAGACCCTGTGCAGCCGCCTGCTGAAAAGCAACTGCCTGGTGACCGGCCAGCCCGACTGGGGCAGCGTGCAGATCCAGTACAGCGGCCCGCAGATCGACCAGGCCGGCCTGCTGGCCTACCTGGTGAGCTTTCGCAACCACAACGAATTCCATGAGCAGTGCGTCGAACGCATCTTCATGGACCTGTGGCAGCGCTGCCGACCGATCAAGCTGTCGGTCTATGCCCGTTACACCCGCCGTGGCGGCCTGGACATCAACCCGATGCGCACCAGCCACCCCCAGGCCCTGCCGGCCAACCGGCGCACCGCGCGCCAGTGAGCGAGTGAACCGTCCCGGTCGCAGCGGGCCTCAGCCGAGGTCGCTGAACCGGGTCAGCGGTGCCAGCGCCGGAAATTCAGCCGGCCGCCGCGCCTTCATGGCCTGCACCGCCTCGCCCACGTGGCGGTTGCTCCAGATCGCGCCCTGCAGCCAGCCCATCTGGCGCAATGAATCATCCACCGAATGGTCGCGCGCATAGTGGATGGCCTGCTTGCTGCCCCAGACGGCCACCGGCGGCTTGGTGGCGATCTCGCGCGCGCACTGCAGGGCGGCCTCGAGGGCGGCCTCGGGGCTGTCGAACACATCGTTGACCAGGCCGCAGGACAGGGCCCGATGGGCGGGCAGGCGCCGGCCGGTGTAGGCCAGCTCCTTCACCAGGCCCAGCGGAATCAGCTTGGGCAGGCGCTGCAGGGTGCCCACGTCGGCCACCATGCCGATGTTGATCTCCTGGATGCAGAAGAAGGCGTCGCTGCTGGCATAGCGGATGCAGCAGGCCGTGACCATGTCGACCGCGCCGCCGATGCAGCCGCCCTGGATGGCCGCGATCACCGGGATGCGCAAGGACTCCAGGCGGCTGAAGGTGGCCTGCATGTCGGTCAGCAGATCGAACACCGCCGCCCGCCCCTCTGGGCTCTGGTCATCCATGGTGATGGCGCCGCCGAAGGTGTCGAGCGCCATGCCGGCGCTGAAATGCTTGCCGGTGCTGGAGATCACCAGCGCCCGGGCGCGGCCTTCGCGCTGCAGCCGCTCCAGCACCGCATCGAGTTCGCGCCAGAAGGTCGGGTGCATGGTGTTCATCGCCTCGGGCCGGTTCAGGACCAGGTGGGCGATGTGCTCGTGTTCACTCAGGCTGAAGCATTGCATGGGGTGTCTCCGGTGATCAGGTGGCGCGCAATGTACCGCGGCCCGCGAGCCCGATCAGGCAAACCGGCGACAGCTCAGCGCGTCACGATGTCGCGGTGCATCGGCGCCAGCCGGGCCAGCAGCCGGTTCTGCACCGCAAACGGAATGCCCCGGGCCTCCATGCTGAGCTGCAGGTCTTCCACCAGGGCGTTGAAGTCGGCCATGCGGATGCCCAGATCCTCGTGGGCGGCCTTCATGTCATTGCCCTCGTAACGGCAGGGGCCACCCGAGAGCTGGCAGACCTGGTCGCTGAGCTGCTGGCGCAGGTTGTCCAGCTTGCTGTCCTTGAACTTGGCGGCGATGCGCGGATCGGCCGCCAGCCGGGGCACGAAATCGGCCATCAGGCCCTCGATGCCGGCGCGTCCGCCCAGCGCCCGGTAGAGCGCCGCCTCCGGATCCCCGGCGGCGTTCGGCTGGGCCTGGGCCGGCCCCCATCCCGCCACCACGGCCAGCAGCAGGGTCAGCAAGGTCTTTTTCATGGCGACTCCTCGGAAGGTGCGGCGGCGCAGGCAGTCTCCCGCCACTGTGCCGTCGCCAGGGCAAGGCGCCGGGCCACCGGGCGCAGCGATCGTGGCAGAGAACATCGGGGCATGGGCATGCCCTTCAGAACGAGGGTTCCAGGGGCAGGGTCTGTTGCGCCTCGTTGCCGCGCGCCCGGGACCCGCCCGGTGCAGAAGCCTCGCCGGCGGCCAGACGCCCGGCCTCGGCCACGCTCAACAAGCTGCCCACCCGCACCCCCAACAGGCGGAAGCGGCGCGTCAGGTCCACGCGCTTGAGGCATTGGCCGGCGGCGCGGCGGATGACGGCGGCATCGGCGGTCGGCTCGGCCACGGTCTGGTCGCGGGTCACGATCCTGAAATCGTCATAGCGCAGCTTGACGCCGATCGTGCGGCCCACATAGCCCTTGCGCTGCAGGTCGGCCGCCACGTTTTCACAGAGCCGGGTGAACAGGTCGCCGAGTTCGCGCCGGTCATGCACCGCATGCAGATCGCGCTCGAAGGTGGTTTCACGGCTCATGGACACCGGCTCGCTCTCGGTGACCACCGCCCGATCGTCGCGGCCCCAGGCCGCATCGTGCAGCCAGGCGCCGTAGGCCTTGCCGAAATTCGCCACCAGCCAGTCGCGCGGACGCTCGGCCAGTTCGCCCAGGGTGTGGATGCCATGCGCCAGCAGACGGGCCTCGGCCTTGGGCCCGACGCCATTGACCTTGCGGCAGGGCAGCGGCCAGATCAGCGGCTGCAGATCCTGCTCGTGCACCACCGAGACCCCGTTGGGCTTGTTGAACTCGCTGGCCATCTTGGCCAGCAGCTTGTTGGGTGCGACCCCCACCGAACAGGTCAGGCCGGTGGCGTCGAAGATGCCCTGCTGGATCCGCAGCGCCAGCACCCGGCCGCCCTCCTCCTGGCCGCCGGGCACCTCGGTGAAATCGATGTAGACCTCGTCCACCCCCCGGTCCTCCATCAGCGGCGCCATGCCCAGGATCACCGACTTGAAACGGCGCGAGAAACGCCGGTACTCGTCGAAATCGACCGGCAACAGGATCGCCTGTGGGCACAGTCGGGCCGCCTTCATCAGCCCCATCGCCGAACCGACGCCGAACTGACGCGCCGCATAGGTGGCGGTGGTGATCACGCCGCGCCCGGTGTAGCCGCTGAGGCGGGGGAAGGCCTCCAGCGGCAGCGAGGCGCCCTGGGCCAGCACCTCGTCCACCCCCCGCCGGCCCCCGCCGATGACCACCGGCAGGCCCTTGAGCTGGGGATAGCGCAGCAGCTCGACCGAGGCATAGAAGGCGTCCATGTCGAGGTGGGCAATGCGGCGCAAATGCTTGGCCGCGGACGTCGACGGGTTCATGGTTGCCAAGCATAACCCTCCGCCGATACCCCTCAGGCCACCGTCCATCCCGTGATCCGGCCTGGCCCTGGGCTACGGCCGGCGGGACGCTTCATGACCCGGCCCAAAACTGCGATCCTTCTTCCATGTCCTTGCCCCTGCCTGCCCCCGCCCCCTCCTCCCCGGACACCGATCACGGCCACGACGACGGCACCGTCGACTCGGTGCTCTATGTCAGCCGGGCCTGCTTCGAAGGCAGCGCACTGGCGCAGATCGACAGCATCCGCCGCGCGGCTGCGGCGCGCAACGCCGCCATGGGCGTCTCCTCGACCCTGATCTGCCAGAGCGGCTGGTTCATGCACTGGCTCGAAGGGCCCGAGCGGGCCATCAGCCAGGTGCTCACCCGCATCGCGCGGGACGCCCGCCACCGCCAGATGCGCCTGCTCTACCGGGGTCGGACGCCGCGCCTCATGCCCATGCCATGGTCCGGTGCGGTGATGGAAAGCCCGGAAACCCCGCAGGGCTTCGCCCGCCGGGTGGAGTCCTTCCGCCTGGCGCGGCAGGCCCGCATCCCGCTCGACCCGCCCACCCTGCTGCGCCAGCTGTCCACGCCCTCCGGCCTGCTGCCGCCGGAGGCGGTGTGCGGGCCCGGGACCGTGCAGCGCCTGATGGTCTGCGCCAGCCAGGCTGCCGACGCCACCGGACTGGTGCACTGGCTGGCGGGCCAGCACCGCCGCAAGATCGGTCACGGACGCTTCTGCGGCACGGAGCCGCCCACGCTGTCGATCCGCTACCTGGACTTCGCCGCCGGCCAGACCGCCAGGCGCCTGGTGGCCCTGCCCCGCCCGGGACTGCGCCTGGGCATCGTGCAGGCCCTGCTGCCCGATTACAGCCACCTGCTGTTGCTGTTCGAGGGCGAACCGCTGCAGGACCGGGCGCTGATGGAAGAATTGCTGGCCAGCTTCAGGCCGCTGCGGCGGCGGCCGGCCCTGATCGGCCTGGGCCTGAGCCCGGCGCAGCGGCCAGCCCTGGAGGGCCTGGCACGGCAGGCCGGGCTTGAGTTCACAGGCCTGCCGCTCGGGCTGCCCTCCCGCGGCGAGGGCAGCTGGCCGGCGCTGTGGCGCACGCTGGCCCCCTGGCTCATGCCTGGATCCGCCGACCCGGCGTCTCAGTAGGTGCCGGGCAGCAGGATGCCCTTGTCGACCGTGTTGATGTCGGTGTGGCCGCAGAAGGCCATGGTGATGTCGAGTTCCTTGTGGATGATCTGCAGCGCCTTGGTGACCCCCGCCTCGCCATAGGCCCCCAGGCCGTACAGGAAGCTGCGTCCGATCAGGGTGCCGCGGGCCCCAAGGGCGCGGGCCTTGAGCACATCCTGGCCGCTGCGGATGCCGCCGTCCATCCAGACCTCGATGTCCTTGCCCACCGCCTCGGCGATCTCGGGCAGGGCCTTGATGCTGGAGGGCGCGCCGTCAAGCTGGCGACCGCCGTGGTTGGAGACGATCAGCGCGTCGGCCCCGCTGTCGGCCGCCAGGCGGGCATCCTCGGCGTCCATGATGCCCTTGAGGATCAGCTTGCCGCCCCAGCGCTTCTTGATCCACTCCACATCGCCCCAGTTGAGGCAGGGGTCGAACTGTTCGGCGGTCCAGGACGACAGCGAGGACAGATCGCCCACGCCCTTGGCATGGCCGACGATGTTGCCGAAACTGCGGCGCGACGTGCCCAGCATGCCCAAACACCAGCGCGGCTTGGTGGCCAGGTTGATGAGGTTGGCCAGGGTCGGCTTGGGCGGGGCCGACAGCCCGTTCTTGATGTCCTTGTGCCGCTGGCCCAGGATCTGCAGATCCAGCGTGAGCTGCAGGGCCGAGCAGTTGGCGGCCTTGGCACGGTCGATCAGGCGTTCGATGAAGTCGCGGTCCTTCATCACATAGAGCTGGAACCAGAAGGGATGGCGCCCGGTGTGCTCGGCCACATCCTCGATCGAGCAGATGCTCATGGTCGACAGGGTGAACGGGATGCCGAAGGCCTTGGCCGCGCGGGCCCCCAGGATCTCGCCATCGGCATGCTGCATGCCGGTCAGGCCGGTGGGCGCGATGGCCACCGGCATGGCCGCATCCTGCCCCACCAGGGTGGTGCGGGTGCTGCGCCCTTCCATGTTGACCGCCACGCGCTGGCGCAGCTTGATGCCTTGGAAATCGGCTTCATTGGAGCGGTACGTCCCCTCGGTCCAGGCGCCCGAATCGGCGTAGTCGTAGAACATGCGCGGCACCCGGCGCTTGGCGATGCGGCGCAGGTCTTCGATGCAGGTGATTTTGGAAAGGTCGGTCACGCTCAATCTCCTTGGAATGGGACGATGGTATCGACAAGCGCCCGATTCCCCGCATGAAGATTTTTCCCCGGCCGCTCAAATTCTCTCAATGGCACCCGCAGCAGGAGGATCAGAGCAAGGGCGCAGGCGCCAGGCCCAGCAGGTCCTCCAGCGCCATGCCGATGGCCAGCAGGCGCCGGTCGGAACCCACAGCACCGTCGATCTCCAGCCCCACCGGCAGGCCCTCGGCACTCATGCCGGCGAACAGAGACAGCCCCGGAATCCCGGCATTGCTGCCGGGATCGGTGTTGCGCAGATAGGTGGCGAATTCATCCTGGGGTGCGCCGCCGTTGACCTGGACGGTGCCCGAGCCCTTGACCCGGTCGATGGGGGCGGCGGTGAGCACCGTGGTGGGAAACAGGATCCCGTCCAGCCGGTGCCGGCCCAGGTAGTCCGCGTACAAGGCCTGCAACTGGGGGCGGTGCCGCCCGATGGCCTCGGGGTAGGCCGCCCCGAAGGCATCGGCCAGGATGCCATCGAAGGCCCCCTTCACGTCGGGACTGGCCACGCCCGCAGCCACCTGGGCCAGGGTGATCCCGCTCAGGCCCGACGCCTTCAGGTAGGCCGGGATGTCTTCACGGGGCTCGTGCAAGGCGAGCGGAAACGAGATCTTGTCGTTGAGCGCCATCACCCCAGACAGGTCTTCGTCGACCAGCACCACCCCGGCCCGGCGCAGTTGTGCACGCACACGTTCCATCACCTCTGCGACGCTCCGGTCCAACCCTTGCCAGAACGAGGCCGGGACGCCCAGCCGCAGGCCGCTCAGGGCTGATGCAGTGACCGCAGGCGTCCCGGTGATCACCGAGTCGAGCAAGGCGAGATCGCCCACGCTGCGCGCCATGGGGCCGATGGTGTCCCGGGTGTGGCTGATGGGCACCACCGCCCCCTCGTCGTGGTAGCGGCGCTGGGCGCCGCCATTGCCCACCGAGGGGCGCAGCCCGGCGATGCCGCACAGGGCGGCCGGAATGCGGGACGATCCACCCGTATCCGTCCCCAGCCCCGCCGGCGCCAGACGCCCCGCGATCGCCGCAGCGGTGCCTCCCGAAGAACCGCCCGGGATGCGCTCCCGGTCATAGGGGTTGCAGACCGGCCCGGCGAATGGCGAAAAGTTGGTGCTGGTGATGCCGAAGGCCAGTTCATGCAGGTTCGCCTTGCCCAGGACGATGGCGCCGGCATCCAGCAATTTCTGCAGCGAGGGTGCGTTGTCCTGCGGACGGGCGTCGCGCAGGGCCGGTGTGCCACCCGTGGTGGGCAGGTCCCGGGTGTTGATGTTGTCTTTCACCACCAGGGGCAGGCCCGCCAGGGGCGGCAGGGACTCGCCGGCCTGGATGCGGGCATCGACGCGGGCGGCAGCGGCCAACGCACCGGCCTTGTCCAGGCAGATCAGGGCATTCAGCCCGGACAGGGCCTCGGCCCGCTCGATCAGGGTCTGCACATAGGCCTGGGCCGTGATCTGGCGCCCATGGATCGCGTTCAGGGCCTGGGTGGCGGTCCAGCTGCGCTGCTGCGCCGCGCTGGGCGGTGTGGCCGCCCAGAGGGGGCCGGCGGCCAGGGCTCCGGCCTGCAAGAGAATGCGGCGGGAAATCGGGTGTGCCATCGGGTGGGTCATGGGGCTTGTCTCCTGTGAAATGGTCTGGGCTGGACTGCCACGCAGTCCAGCCCGCACCTTAGGAAATCCGCCCCGCCAGGAACATCCACGAAACAGAGGATGCTCAATCGCGCAGGCAATGGGCAAGCTTGCCCCGCCTGTCCACCCCCAGCTTGCGGAACACATGGTCGAGATGGGTGCGCACCGTGGCCGGCGACAGGCCCAGGCGCCGGGCGATCTCCTTGTCCGCCAGGCCCAGGGCCGCCAGTTCTGCGACCTCGCGTTCGCGGGCCGAGAGGGCCGCGCCAGGGTCCGGCGGGCCGCCCGGCCCCGCCAGGCGGCGCGGCGCGGCGGTGGGCTCCCGCGTCTGCGCCTGCCGCAGCGCCGTCACCAGGGCCGGCCGCAGCAGATCCAGCAGCTTCAGGTCTTCGTCGCTGAAGTTGCCATGGCGGCGGTCACGCCAGACCCGCAGGTCGCCGATGTTGCTGGGGCCATCCCAGGCATAGAGGTTCACGCCCCAGTGCAGGCCGTCCCGCGCCAGGAAGTCATTGAAGAACTCGGTGCGCATCAGATCGGCCTGGGGCATCACGTCGGTGGCGCGCACCGCGCGGCGATGGCTCTGCATCTTCAGGGTGATGGGGTCATGGAACTGGAAATGGCACTCGTAGCGCATCAGGTTGGCCGGGTCCATGTTCAGGTCGATGCGCTGATCGAAGCGGCCCGGTCCGGGCTGCCACACATAGCTGGCGAAATACTGGGCATCCAGCAGGTCCAGCACCTGCCGGGCCACACGGGCCCGGATCTCGCGCTCGCCATAGGGTTCGGCCAGGGTCTGCATGAGACCCGACATGGCCTTGAGTTGACGCGACGACAGGTACATCACGCCCTGCACTGGCCGTGTCGTCGCGCCTTGGGCTCAGGAACGCTTGGCCACCAGGGTCAGGATGTCGTAGCTCGCCACCAGCTCGTCGTGCTGGTTGCTGACTTCGACGTCCCAGGCCACCACGCCCTGGCCGACGCCGTTGGCGTCCTTCTTCTGGCGGTCGATCTTGCGCTTGGCGGTCAGGCGCGCGCGGATGGTGTCGCCGATGGCCACCGGCTTGACGAAGCGCAGCGTGTCCAGCCCGTAGTTGGCCAGCACCGGGCCCGGGGCCGGCGAGACGAACAGGCCGGCCGCCGCCGACAGCACGAAATAGCCGTGCGCGATGCGCTGGCCGAAGGGGCTTTCCTTGGCGGCGATCTCGTCGAAGTGCATGTAGAAATAATCACCCGACAGGCCGCCGAAGGCGACGATGTCGGCCTCGCCCACCGTGCGGCGGTGCGTCAGCAGCGATTCGCCGATCTGCAGGTCTTCGAAGTGGCGGCGGAAGGGGTGCACCTCGGTCTCGATGCGGCGCGCGCCACGCACGTATTCACCGGTGATGGCGGCCAGCATGGTGGGCGAGCCCTGCACCGCGGCGCGCTGCAGGTAGTGCTTGACGGCACGGATGCCGCCCAGTTCCTCGCCGCCGCCGGCGCGGCCCGGGCCGCCGTGCTTGAGCATGGGCAGGGGCGAGCCGTGGCCGGTGCTCTCGACGGCGGCTTCGCGGTCCAGCACCAGCAGGCGGCCGTGGTGGGCCGCCGCCACCGGGATCACGCGGGCTGCGGTGGCCGGGTCCTTGGTGACCAGGGAGCCGACCAGGCTGCCCTTGCCGCGCGCGGCCAGTTGCAGGGCTTCTTCGAGGCCTTCGTAGGGCATCAGGGTGCTGACCGGGCCGAAGGCCTCGACATCGTGCACCGCGTCGTGGCTCAAGGGCTGGCGGCTCAGCAGCAGGGTGGGCTGGAAGAAGGCGCCCTCGGCCACACCCTCGCCCAGGGGGGCGAAATCGGCGCTGCCGCCGCCATACACCAGCTCGGCCCCCTGGCGCAGCAGGGCCACGCGCTCGGCCACGTCGGCCTGCTGCGACTTCGAGGCCAGAGCCCCCATGCGCACGCCCTCAAGCGCCGGATCGCCGACCACGGTCTTGGCCAGGCGGGCCTTCAGGCGCTCGGCCACCGCATCCAGGTGCTGGCGCGGCACGATGGCACGGCGGATCGCGGTGCACTTCTGGCCTGCCTTGACGGTCATCTCGCGCGCCACCTCCTTGACGAACAGGTCGAACTCCTCGTCGTCGGGCGTCACATCGGGGGCCAGGATGCAGCAATTCAGCGAATCGGCCTCGGCATTGAAGGGGATGCTGTGGCGCACCAGGTTCGGGTTCACGCGCAGCTTGGCCGCGGTGTCGGCCGAGCCGGTGAAGGTGACGAAATCCGGGCCTTCAAGGCGGTCCAGCAGGTCGCCGGTGCTGCCGATGACCAGTTGCAGCGAGCCGGCCGGCAGGATGCCCGACTGGTCGATCAGGCGCACCACCGCCTCGGTGAGGTAGCTGGTGGCCGTGGCGGGCTTGCCGATGCAGGGCATGCCGGCCAGGAAGGTGGGCGCGAACTTCTCGAGCAGGCCCCAGATCGGGAAGTTGAAGGCGTTGATGTGCACCGCCACCCCGCCGCGCGGCACCAGGATGTGGCTGCCGGCAAAGCCGCCCTTCTTGCCCAGCGCCAGCGCCGGGCCTTCATGGATCAGGTTGCCGCTGGGCAGTTCGCCGCTGCCCATCGAGGCATAGGCGAACAGGGTGCCGGTGCCGCCCTCGATGTCGACCCAGCTGTCGGCCCGCGTGGCGCCGGTGTGGGCCGAGATCGCGTAGAGCTCTTCCTTGCGCTCGTTGAGGTACTTGGCCAGGGCCTTCAGGCGCGCGGCGCGTTCCTGGAAGTCCAGTGCCATCAGGGCCGGCAGGCCGGTGCGGCGGGCAAAGTGCAGGGCCTCGCCGAAGTCGAGCGATTCGGCATGGGTGTGGGCCACGGTGGCGCCGTTGATGGCGCTGTGCAGCGCCTGGGCCGCCTGCTGGCCGATCCAGCGGCCGCCAATGAAGCTTTGAAGGGTCATGGGGGAAAGTCTCCGAAAGGAATGTGGCGCGGGCGGGCGTTCAGTGCTTGCCGCCCAGGCCCAGGTAGGTGTCGATGATGCGGCGGTCATTGAGCAGATCGGAGGCCGCGCCGCTCAGGGCCACCACGCCCATCTCGAGCACATAGGCCCGGTCGGCCACCTGCAGCGCCGCACGGGCGTTCTGTTCGACCAGCAGCACCGAGACGCCCAGATCGCGCAGCGAGGCCACCACCTGCAGCACCTCGCGCACGATCAGGGGCGCCAGGCCCAGCGAAGGCTCGTCGAGCATCAGCAGGCGCGGTCGGGCCATCAGGGCGCGGCCGATGGCCAGCATCTGGCGTTCGCCGCCCGACAGCGTGGCCGACAGCTGGCTGCGGCGCTCCTTCAGGCGCGGGAAGATCTCGAAGACCTCGTCCATGCGGCTCTTCTGGTCACGCAGGCCCTTGCGCCAGCGTGAGAAGCCGCCCAGCAGCAGGTTGTCCTCGACCGACATCTCGCCGAACAGCTCGCGCTTCTCGGGCACCAGGGCGACGCCGCGCGCCACCATGGCCTCGACCGTGGGGCGTTCGATGCGTTCGCCCGCCAGGGTCAGCATGCCGGTGGACGGCAGCAGGCCCATGGCGGCGCTCAACAGGGTGGTCTTGCCGGCGCCATTGGGGCCGATGACGGTGACGATCTCGCCCTCGCCGACGGTCAGGTGCACCTGATGCACCGCCTCGACCGAGCCGTAGGCGACGCTGAACTGCTGCAGATCGAGCAGCGTGGGTTTCACGGTCGACTCGCTCATGCGCCGGCTCCGTTGAGTTCACCGCCCAGGTAGGCTTCGAGCACCCGGGGGTTGACCTGCACTTCGGCCGGCGTGCCCTCGGCGATGACCTCGCCGAACTCCAGCACCGTGATGCGGTCTGCAAGGTTCATCACAAACTCCATGTCATGTTCCACCACCAGGATGCCCAGGCCCTCGGCCCGGAGCTGGTTCAGCAACTGCGCCAGCGCCTGCTTCTCGAGGTGGCGCAGGCCGGCGGCGGGCTCGTCGAGCAGCAGGGCTGCCGGCTGGCCGGCCAGGGCCCGGGCGATCTCGACCACGCGCTGCTGGCCCAGGGCCAGCGAGGCGGCAGGCCGGTCGGCGAATTCACCGAGGCCGCAGCGCTCGATCTGATGCCGCGCCTCGGCCAGCAAGGCGGCCTCTTCGGCCCGGTCCAGGCGCAGCATCGAGGCGATCCAGCCCCGGTGGCCGCGCCGGTGGGCGCCCAGCGCCACGTTCTCGAGCACGCTGCGCTGACCCAGCAGGCGCACATGCTGGAAGGTGCGGCCCAGCCCGAGCACCGCGAAATCGCGCGAAGGCCGGCCCTGCATGGCCTCGCCCATCAGGCGCACCTCGCCCGAGCTGGGGGTGTCCACCCCCGAGATCATGTTGAAGAAGGTGCTCTTGCCGGCGCCGTTGGGGCCGATCAGGGCATGCACCTCGGCCGCCTTGAGGCTCATGTGGACGTTGTTGTTGGCCAGCAGGCCGCCGAAACGCCGGGTCACCGCACGCGCATCCAGCAACACCTCGCCGGCCGCCGGCAGGACCCGCTGGTCGAGGCGCGACGCGGCCACTGCCCGTGCCGAGGGGGCCGAGGGCTTGAGGAAGGCCTGGCTCCAGCCAGCCAGACGCGGCCACAGACCGTCGGCAAAGCGCTGCAGCACGAACAGCATCAACAGGCCGAAGACGATGATCTCGAAATTGCCGCTGCTGCCCAGCAGCCGGGGCAGCCAGTCCTGCAACTGCTCCTTGAGCAGGGTGATCAGGGTGGCACCCAGCACCGCCCCCCACAGGTAGCCGGCCCCGCCCACCACCGCCATGAACAGGTATTCGATGCCGATGTTGATGTTGAAGGGCGTGGGGTTCACAAAACGCTGCAGGTGCGCATAGAGCCAGCCCGACACCGCGGCCAGCAGGGCCGCCAGGACGAACAGCTTGATGCGGTAGTGCGCGGTATCGACCCCCATCGATTCGGCCATCACCCGCCCGCCCTTGAGCGCCCGGATCGCCCGGCCCTCGCGCGAATCGAGCAGGTTGTTGAGCGCCCACAGGGCCAGCAGCAGCACCGCCCAGATCACCGGCCCGAGGTGCAGCGGCGACGCGAGCGAGAAGCCGCCGAGGGTCAGCGGCGGCAGGCCGGTCAGACCGGTGAAGCCGCCCAGCACATCCAGGTTGCCGAAGATGTAGTACAGGCTCAAGCCCCAGGCAATGGTGCCCAGCGGCAGGTAGTGGCCAGACAGCCGCAGGGTCACCGTGCCCAACAGGCGCGCCACCGCATAGGTGCAGACCAGGCCGAGCACCAGCCCCAGCCAGGGCAGCAGGGCCGCAGGAAAGCCGGCCGGCAGCCAGCCCGCGACATCGGTCGAGGTGCAGACCCAGGCGGTGGCATAGGCGCCCAGGCCCACGAAGGCGGCCTGGCCGAAAGAGGTCATGCCGCCCACGCCGGTCAGCATGACCAGGCCGGAGGCCACGAGCGCATACAGGCCGATGTAGCTCATGACGGTGAGCGTGAACTCGGGCAGGAAGCCCCACACCAGGGCCAGGGCGGCAATGCAGGCCAGGGTCAGATGGCGCGACGTCATTCTTCGTCCTCCACATGACGGCTGTTGAGCGAACGCCACCACAGCACCGGGATGATCAGGGTGAACACCAACACCTCCTTGAATGCGCTGGCCCAGAAAGAGGAAAACGATTCGAGCTGTCCCACCAGCAGGGCGCCCGCAAGCGCCAGCGGGTAGCTGCCCAGGCCGCCGACGATGGCCGCCACAAAGCCCTTGAGCCCGATCAGGAAGCCGGTGTCGTAATAGACCGTGGTCAGCGGCGCGATCAGCAGCCCGGAGACCGCACCGATCAGGGCCGCCAGTGCGAAGCTCAGGTCGCCCGACAGCTCGGTGGGGATGCCCATGAGGCGGGCGCCCACCCGGTTCATCGCGGTGGCCCGCAGGGCCTTGCCGACGATCGAACGCTCGAAGAACACGAACATCGCCACCACCAGCACCGCCGCCATGGCCACCACCACCAGCGACTGGCCGCTGACCGGAATGCCGCCGAGGTCGAAACGCGCCTCGGAGAATGCCGGGGTGCGGAAACCCTCGGCACCGAAGAACAGCAGGCCCATGCCGACCAGCACCCCGTGCAATGCCACCGAGACGATCAGCAGGATCAGCACCGTGGCATGCGCCAGCGGCCGGTAGACCAGGCGGTACAGCAAGGGCCCCAGGGGCAGGATCAGGGCCAGCGTGGCCACGGCCTGCAGCAACAGGGATTCGGGCTTGACCAGCAGCACCAGGGCCGACGCCAGGGCAGGCAGGCCCAGGGTCCAGACCACGGTGGAGGCCCAGTCGACCGGCTGGCCGCGCTGATGCCGCCAGGCCTCGACCACCAGGGTCAGCACGGCCAGGGCCAGCAGCAGCCAGAGCGTGGCGGGCACCCGGCCCGCCTGCATCATGGCCATCGACAGGGCGCCGAAGGCCACGAATTCACCTTGCGGGATGAAGATCACCCGCGTGACCGAGAACACCAGCACCAGGGCCAGCGCGATCAGTCCATACACGGCGCCGTTGACGACGCCGTCCTGCCCCAGGATCAGGGCAATTTGCAAATCCATGATGATGAAATCCGGTTCGGAAGGCTGCGCACGCCACAGCCCCGGGGTTGGACAGCCCTGCGCGGCCTCACGGCCGTGCAGGGTTTCGGACCGGGCCGCCTAAGGCCTCAGGGCTGGTACTTCCAGGCGCCGTTCTCGATCTTCACCATCACCCGGCCGCGCTGGTCCAGGCCCAGGTGGTCGGCCGCCGAGGTGTTGAACACGCCGTGGGCACCCGCCACGTCCTTGGTCTGTTCGAGCGCGTCGCGCAGCGCGGCGCGGAAGGCCGGCGTGCCGGGCTGGGCCTTTTTCAGGGCCTTGGTCACGGCGGACTCCACCACCAGGCCGGCATCCCAGGCATGGCCGCCGAAGGTGGAGACCTTGTCCTTGCCATAGGCGGCACCGTAGGCATTCACATAGGCCAGGGCCGATTTCTTCACCGGGTTGCTGTCGGGCAGTTGCTCGGCCACCAGCACCGGGCCGGCCGGCATGAAGGTGCCTTCGACATCCTTGCCGCCGACGCGCAGGAAGTCCGAGTTGGCGGCCCCGTGGGTCTGGTACATCTTGCCGGTGTAGCCGCGCTCCTTGAGCGCCTTCTCGGGCAGGGCGGCCGGCGTGCCGGAGCCGGCGATCAGCACCGCGTCGGGCTTGGCCGCCATGATCTTCAGGACCTGGCCGGTGACCGAGGTGTCGGTGCGCGAATAGCGCTCGTTGCTGATGATCTGGATCTTCTTGAGATCGGCAGCCTTGACGAACTCCTTGTACCAGCCTTCGCCGTAGGCGTCCGAGAAGCCGATGAAGGCCACCGTCTTGATGCCGGTGTTGGCCATGTGCTCGGCGATCGCCAGGGCCATCATGATGTCGTTCTGGGGCGTCTTGAAGACCCAGTGCTTCTTGGCATCCTGCGGCTCGATCAGGGCGGCCGAGGCGGCCAGGCTGATCATGGGGGTCTGCCCTTCGGCCACCGCATCGATCATGGCCAGCGAATTCGGCGTGGTGCTGGAGCCGATGATCACGTCGACCTTGCTCTCGGCCATCAGCTTCTTGGTGTTGCTGACCGCCGCCGTGGTGTCGGAAGCATCGTCGAGCACCACGTAGTTGACCTTCTGGCCCGCCATGGTCTTGGGCAGCAGGGCGATGGTGTTCTTTTCGGGAATGCCCAGAGAGGCCGCAGGCCCGGTGGCCGACACCGTGACGCCGACCGTGATGTCGGCGTGGGCCAGGCTGGCAGCCAGCAGTGCGGTTGCGAGCGCAAGCGGTTTCAGGATTTGCTTCATGACGGTTTGTCTCCTATGAATGCAGAGGGGGTTGAGGTCAGGATGTCTTGCCTTCGGTGAGCCGGGGCGTCTGTGCAGGTGGCGTGACAGAGGTCAAGCCCCCCATGAACAGGTCGGCGACGATCGGCGCCATCGCATCGTAGTCGAGATCGCCCTCGGGTTTCATCCAGGTAAACATCCAGTTGATCATGCCGAACAACAGCATGGTCAGCGGTTTGGTCAGCTCGGCCCGGTCAAGTTCCGGGCGCAACGATCCGACCGCCTCGGCAAAACCGGCGACCACCTCCCGCTCCTTGTCGAGCACGCGCTCGCGGTCGGTGTCTTCCAGGAATTTGACATCTTCGGTCAGCACGCGGTGGGCGTCCTGGGCATCGGCATACTCCTCGACGATGCGCCGGATCAGCTCGCGCAGGCGCTGGCTGCTCGGCAGTTGCTCCACTTCGACCTCGCTCACCAGGGTCTGCAGCCGCGTCACATGCCCCTCGGCGATGCTCACCAGCAGGCTGTACTTGTCGCGGAAGTAGTGATAGAGCGTGGCCTTGGACAGGCCGCAGGCCTCGGCCACCTGGTTCATCGAGGTGGAGGGGTAGCCGCGCCGCGCGAACAGGTGCGCGGCATGCTCCAGGATCAATTCACGCTGGTCGTTGTAGCCAGCGGCGCGGCCTCGGCCCATCAGGCGGTTTCCTTAACGTTCATCGAACGATAGTACGACACGCGCGCTGGTCGGATGGGCCTGGCAGGCGAGCACGAAGCCGTTGTCGACGTCGGCCTTGTCGAGCGCGAAATTGCGCTCCATGCGCACCGACCCTTCGGTGACCTTGCAGCGGCAGGTGCCGCAGACCCCCGAGGTGCAGGAGAACGGCACTTCGAGCCCGGCGGCCGAGGCGGCATCGAGGATGCTGGGCTGGTCCTTGCTGAAGCTGATCTCACGGTGCAGGCCGTCGCGCACGATGACCACACGGGCGCTCTCGGCATCGCCTTCGCGCGCCGTGTGCTGGACCGCGCCGGCCCCCTGGCCCGCCGGGCTGCTGGCCACGCCGAAGCGCTCGACATGGATGCGGTCTTCGGGGACGCCGGCCGCCTTCAGGGCGGCTTCTGCAGCATCGTTCATCTCGAAGGGGCCGCAGATGTAGACATGGTCGACACCCGCCGGATCGATCACCTGCCCCATGAAGATGCCGAGCTTGTCGCCATCGAGCCGGCCGGCATACAGGGGGGCGTCCACATGCTCCTGGGTGAACACGTGGTGCAGGGCCAGGCGCGCCATGTAGCGGTTCTTCAGGTCCTCGATCTCCTCCTTGAACATGGTGGAGGCCGGGCTGCGGTTGCTGTAGATCAGGGTGAAGCGGCTCTGCGGCTCGCGCGCCAGCACGGTCTTCATGATCGACAGGATGGGGGTGATGCCGCTGCCACCGGCAATGGCCACATGGTGGCGGCGCGAAGCCGGCTCGATGGGCACGAAGAAGCGGCCTTGCGGCGCCATCACCTCGACCTGGTCGCCCACCTTCAGGTGCTGGTGGATCCAGCTCGAGAAGGCCCCGCCGTTGACGCGGCGCACCGCCACGCGCAGCTCACCGTCGTCGACGCCGGCGCAGATCGAGTACGAGCGGCGGACGGGCTTGCCGTCCAACGTGGTGCGCAGGGTGAGGTACTGGCCCTGGGTGAAGCCGAAGACTTCGCGCAGCGCTGCAGGAACGCTGAAGGTGACGATCAGGGACTCGGGCGTGTCCGCCTCGATGGCCTGGACCGGCAGGGAATGGAACATGACGCTCATGGCGGTCTCGCTTGAATCTTGTTTTGGTTGGAGGACGGTGGCGGCGGTCAGATCGGCTTGAAGTGCTCGAAAGGCTCGCGGCAGCTCAGGCAGCGGTAGAGCGACTTGCAGGCGGTCGAGCCGAAGGCACTGAGCCGCTCGGTCTGCAAGCTGCCGCAGCGCGGACAGGCCAGGCGCTGACCCGAGGGGCTGCGGCCCACGAAATGCATGGGCACGCCATCGGCAGGGTCGACCGGGCCCGGCGGCGCGATGCCGTAGTCGAGCAGCTTGCGCCGGCCCTCCTCGCTGATCCAGTCGGTGGTCCAGGCCGGGGCCCGGCGCATCGTCACACGGGCCGGCCCGAAGCCGGCCGCCGCCACTGCGTCGAGGACATTGCGCTCGATCAGCTCGGTGGCGGGACAGCCCGAGTAGGTCGGCGTGAGCACGATCTCCAGGCCGTCGTCATGCCGCAGCACCTCGCGCACCAGGCCCAGGTCGACCACCGACAGCGCGGGCACCTCGGGGTCGAGCACCGTGCCCAGCACCTGCCAGACGGGCGCCAGGGCCGTGCCGGCCGCCGGGGCCTGGACCTGGTTCACCACACGCCCCCGGGGAAGGCGCGCTGCAGGTACTGCATCTCGGTGAGGATGTAGCCCATGTGCTCGGAATGCACGCCCTGGCGACCGGTGCTGCGGAAGGCCGACTCGGCCGGCAGCTCGCAACGGGCCGCCGCCAGCAGGGCGCCGATCTCGGCACGCCAGTCGGCCTGCAGCTCGGACCATTTCGGCCCCAACCCGCGGGCCGCCGCCTGTTCGTCGACGGCGTCGTCGCTGAACAGCTCGGGCGTGTAGCGCCACAGTGCGGTCAGGGCGGCCTGCAGCCGGCGCGCCGACTCGTCGGTGCCGTCGCCCAGGCGCACCACCCAGTCGCAGGCATGCTGCTGGTGGTAGCGGGCCTCTTTGACGGCCTTGCCGGCGATGGCGGCCAGTTCGGTGTCGGAGGAGGCCTGCAGGCGCTGCCACATCAGCTTGAGCCAGGTGGCCATGAAGGCATTGCGCAGCACGCTGAAGGCGAAGTCACCGCGCGGCAGTTCGACCAGGGTGGGGTTGAGGTAGTCGCGCTCTTCGCGCAGGAAGGCCAACTGGTCTTCATCGTGGCCCAGGCCGCTGATCTGGCCGGCGTGGGTCAGCAGGGCACGGGCCTGGCCGATCAGGTCGAGCGACATGTTGGTCAGCGCGATGTCCTCTTCGAGGATGGGCGCGTGGCCGCACCATTCGGCGATGCGCTGGCCCAGGATCAGGCAGGTGTCGCCCAGCCGCAGCACATACTGGGTGGCCGCGTCGCGCCCGGGTTGGATGGAGGCTTGCATGGGGTGCTCGCTCACATGTGGTTCACGGATTCGGGCAGGGCATAGAAGGTCGGGTGGCGGTACACCTTGTCTTCCATGGGGTCGAAATACATGCCCTTGTCGCCCGGGTCGCTGGCCACGATCTGGTTCGAAGGCACGACCCACAGGCTGGTACCTTCCTGGCGTCGGGTGTAGACATCGCGGGCCAGCTGGATGGCCATCTTGGCATCGGCGGCGTGCAGGCTGCCGCAATGCTTGTGGTCCAGGCCGGCCTTGGTGCGGACGAAGACTTCCCACAGGGGCCATTCGTTCTGGGTGCTGCTCATGGTGGTTTCCTTGAATGCTTGAAATCGGTGAGAGGTTCGATGGGGCGGGCCGGCTCAGGCGGCCTGGACCTGGGGCTGCTGCTTGGCCGCGTGGGCCAGGGCGGCCTCGCGCACCCAGGCGCCGTCCTCCCAGGCCTTGACGCGCATGCCCAGACGCTCCTGGTTGCAGGGGCCTTCGCCACCGACCACGCGCCAGAATTCGGCCCAGTCGATGGCGCCGAAGTCGTGGTGCTGGCGCTCCTCGTTCCACTTCAGGTCGGGGTCGGGCAGGGTCACGCCCAGGACCTTGGCCTGCTCGACGGTGGCATCGACG
>JAFAMV010000084.1 GCA_019233055.1 Curvibacter sp. | reverse complement strand
AACGCCCTGCGGGTGGCCGCGCCATGAGCCGCCGCGACACAGCCCCCGCCGCCACCCCCAACCCCTCACGCCGGGGTTTCCTGGGTCGCTCGGCTGCTGCGGCAGCCCTGCCCGTGGCCGCCGCCCTCGCGGCCCGGCCGGCCAGCGCCGGGCTGGCCCACCACCACCCGGACAAGAAAGGCATCGAACCCTTCTGGGGCGCCCATCAGGCCGGCATCACCACCCCCATCCAGCGCCACACCTATTTCATCGCCTTCGATCTGGTGACCACGCAACGCGCCGAGGTGGTGGCCCTGCTCAAGGCCTGGACCGAGGCCGCCGCGCAGATGACGGCCGGTCCGGCCGGCTTCGACCCCAAGGCCGACCGCCAGGCCAGCAGCCCCGAGTCCGGCGCCTCGGTGGGCATCGCGCCCTCGCGCCTGACCATCACCTTCGGTTTCGGCCCCGGCCTGTTCGAAAAAGACGGCCAGGACCGCTACGGCCTGGCCGCACGGCGGCCCGAAGCCCTCATCGATCTGCCCAAGTTCCCCGGCGACCAACTGGTGGCCGAACGCAGCGGCGGCGACCTCTCGATCCAGGCCTGCGCCGACGACCCCCAGGTGGTCGAGACCGCGGTGCGGCGTCTGGCCAAACTGGCGGGCAGCGTGGCCGTCATGCGCTGGGCCCAGATGGGCTTCACCGGGGGCTTTGCCGAAGGCGAGACCGGCCGCAACCAGATGGGCTTCAAGGACGGCACCCTCAATGTGCAGACCGGCGACCCCGAGGCCTTGCGCGAATTCGTCTGGGTCGGCCAGGAGGGGCCGGCCTGGCTGCGCGGCGGCAGCTACATGGTGATCCGCCCCATCCGCATCGCCCTGGACCACTGGGACGACATGAAGACCGCCTTCCAGGAGCAGAGCGTGGGCCGCCACAAGCCCAGCGGCGCGCCACTGGGCAAGGCGCGCGAGCACGACGCGCTGGACCTCGAGCGCACCGACGCCGAAGGCAACAACCTGATCCCCGAAGAATCGCACGCCGCGCTGTCGGCGCCCGAGAACAACGACGGCGCCCAGATCCTGCGCCGCGCCTTCAACTACGACAACGGCATCGCCAAGATCGCCGAGCGCTGGCCGCCCTGGCGTCAGCTGGTCACCTTCGATGCGGGCCTGCTGTTCCAGTGCTACCAGAAGGACCCGCGCAGCGGCTTCGTGAAACTGTTCGCGAAGATGGCGGTGGTGGACATGCTCAACCAGTTCACCACCCACACCGGCAGCGCCCTGTTCGCCTGCCCCCCGGGCGCGCAGCCGGGCGAGTTCATCGGGCAGAGCCTTTTTGGTTGAGCGGTCGTGGCCTGTGGCTGGGGTCGGTGAAGCGGGGTCACAGGCGGCAACTTCGCCTTCGGCCCTGGAAGGTTCAAGGATCCATCAACGTCACGCCTGTGGCCTCGAAGTCCGCCCTGTGACGGGTCACCACCGCCATGCCGGGAGACAAGGCGGTGGTCGCGATCGGTGCATCGCACTCCGGTTCCAGTCCCTTGATCGCTGGCAGGACCAGCCGCCCTGGCAAAACGCTGCGGGACCAGGCCGCCACAGCAGGATGAGCGAGCCCGGAGCGGACTTTGCGAAACTCCGAAACGACGTTGGTGCCGAGGAGGAACATCACTCGCACTCAACCGACTTCCACTCTGGCCGCCAAGGCGGGGCCTCGAAATCGCCATCCAGATCTGCGTCCGGCATCGCAAGCAGATCGCCAATTTCAGCGCTGTCCACTGCCAGGCGCTGGTCGACTTCGATACTCAGCCAGACATGAGCAGGCCGCCCATGGTTCGTGAGGAACACGGGCCCCTCCAGCGCAGCCTTTTTGGCCTCACCGTTGTCTTGGTTGAACTCTCGACTGCTCCCCGTCATGGGCATGGCATACCTCACACAGTCTGTAGATACATTGCTACATATTGGGAGCAATTGGCTGGCAATCAAACCCGCATCACTGCACAAATCCAAGGCTGGAACATCGCGTAGAAGCAGGCAGCGACACTGCGCATCCGGCCCCCGGCCTTCCAACAGGCGGTTTCGTGGTCACAAGGTGGCAAGGTCCGTTTCAAGCAGGCTCAGGGACAGAAAACGCTTCAAGGGTTGCACCGCCAATCTCGAGGCACCAACGACAGCCCGGTGACGACGGACATCTCGAAAAAAGGCACACCTGAGCGCCGAGACGCAACATGCGGTCTGCAGGCTTGGTCGCTGCCACCCCTCCATCATTCCGAACGGATTGTTTGACCGGTCGTGCGGGGAAAAGCCCCCCAGGCCTGGGTGCTAACGTCTACAGCGCTCTTTTTGAATTCACGCTGGATGAACCCCGCAAAGAATGCTCTCAATCCCCTGAACAGCGCAGCATGGAAATCCTGAAAATAAGCGAACTGAACCTGCTCGACAGAAACGCCGTCATGACCTATGAAAAATCGCTGTATCAGGCATTCAAATCAAGACATCCTGATGTATTCAAAAACCTCTGGATCTTTGATCATGCGCAACAGCGCGCCCGCACACTGGTCCCCTATGAGGGTCAAAGAATATTGATCGCTGAAGTGGACCAGACCTTCATTGGTGCTGTCGCGCTCAATCTGGACATGAACACTCAACTGCAGCTGGAGAAATACGGGTTTTCAATCCCGAAACACCAGGGAAAATCCGCCGAAGCACTGTTGATGTTTTCTCAGAAAATCATGGTCGGACGTCATCTGGTGCTCTCCCGATTGGCCGAGGCCTGCCATCATCTGCTGCAATCGCTGGCCATTTCAGTCCTGTGGGGCAGTTGCGAAAAAAGGCATCTGCTCGGATACCGGCAACTTGGCTTTCGCACCCTGACCAAGGTCCGATTCAACGGTCAGGATGAGTTTCTGTTGCAACGCGTGCTCTCGGTCTGAGACCGCGCATGGCACGTCTGCCAGGGGCGCCAGGCCCACACCGCCCGACCGAGCACGGGCCGCCCGGTCGCTCGGCCTTCCAGTCTGATGCAGCGGCACTGGGGCGATTGATCGGCGAGGCCTTTGTCGACGACCCGGTTTCTCTCTGGGCCATGGGCACCCCCGCCGCCGTGATCCAGACCTACAGCACACTGGTGCGCCATGTCTATCTGCCCAGGGGACTGTGCACCCTTGAAGACGGTGTCGGGGCCACACTGTGGCTTCCACCCGGCGCAGACAAGCGGCTGCCCTTTGCCGCCTCCCTGGCCCTGGGGCTTTCGTTGTCGTTGCAGGCGCCGGGGCGACATCTGTGGCGCACCTGGCATCTGGACCAGGCGCTGAGGCGCAAGCGCCCGACCTCAGCCCATATGTATCTCTTTGCGATCGGGGTCCGGCGGTCCGAGCGAGGCCGGGGCCGAGGCGGCCTGCTGCTGAGCCGCTCACTGGCACAGTGTGACGCGCTCCAACTCCCGGTATTTCTGGAAAACACCCACCCATCAAACAGAAATTTTTACCAGAAGCACAATTTTGAAATTACTGAAACTTATTCACCCATCAAAGGCTGCCCGCCCATAGATGCCATGTGGAGGCCGCCGCGCCCCATCGGGTGATATTTGATTCCCATCAATTATCTGAAACAAATCTTGAAAAATCCGATTTCCATCCAGAGATCCGATCAAATGGCGAAGGCAGACAGATCGCCGGCCACCCAAAGCGCCGGCCACCCGACCAACGCAGGGTAAGCTTCCCCACAGAAAAGGACCACACCAAGCGCCGAATAATCAAACGGCGCAAGGATACAGGCCCTCTTTCAAAACCAGAGACCGCATCACCGGCAGGCTCGATATTTACCTTGGGGCAAAACCTCAAGGCAGGGGCAAGATCGCGCCAAAGAAATTGCGGACATTCATGGTTTTGGCATTTTTTTGAAACCTAATTGATAAGGATCCCATCATGGTCGATATTGCCATCGTCGGAATTGGCTGCCGTTTTCCGGGAGGGGTGCGCAAGCCCTCGGATCTCTGGACCCTGCTGACCACCAAGGGGGATGGCATGGTCGACATCCCCGCAGACCGCTGGGATGTCGAACGCTTTTACGACCCTGATCCAGAGGTGCCCGGCCGCATGTACACCCGCAAGGCGGGTTTTCTGAGTGACCCTCTGACCGAATTCGACCCCGAGTTCTTCGGCATCTCGCCCCGCGAGGCCGCCATCATGGACCCGCAGCAGCGCCTGATGCTCGAAGTGGCCCAGGAGGCCCTGGACGATGCCGGCCAGGCAGGAAGGGTGGCCGGCCAGCCGGTGGGCGTCTACGTCGGGGGGTTCACGGCGGACAACATGGCCGCGCGCCACAGCGAACCGGCCCGCCATGCCATCAGCATGCACACACCCACCAGCAGCACCTACACCATGCTGTCCAACCGCATCTCGTTTGTGTTCGACCTGCGCGGCCCCAGCATGACCATCGACACGGCCTGCTCCTCGTCCCTGGTCGCCTTGCACGAAGCGGTGTCGGCACTGCAGCGCGGCGAGATCGAGATGGCCCTGGTGGGCGGCGTCAACGCCATGATCCGGCCCGAGACCTTCATCTCGATGTGCAAAGGCCATTTCCTGGCACCCGACGGTCGCTGCAAGACCTTCGACAAGTCCGCCGACGGCTACGCGCGTGGCGAGGGCGCCGGGGTCGTGGTGCTGCGCCCGCTCGAACAGGCGCTGGCGCACGGAGACCGCATCTACGCGGTGATCCGCGCCACCGGCAGCAACCAGGACGGTCGCACGAGCGGCATCACCGTGCCCAATGAGCAGGCCCAGTCCGAGCTGATCCGCGAAGTGACCGCCCGCGCGCGGCTCTCGCCGGCCGACATCGGTTATGTCGAGGCCCACGGCACGGGCACGGCGGTCGGCGACCCGATCGAGATGGCCGCCATCGGCCGCATGCTGGGGGCTGTGGAGGGGCGTCAGGAGGCTCTGCGCGTGGGCTCCATCAAGGCCTCGATCGGACACACCGAAGCCGCCGCCGGCGTCGCCAGCGTGATCAAGGCCGCCCTGACGCTGCACCACCGCACCATCGCCCCCCAGGCCTGGCTGCAGGAACTCAACCCGGCCATCCCCTTCGATGCCTATCGGCTCCAGGTGCCGCTGGAGGTCGAGCCGTTTCCGGCGGCCTATGGGCTGCCGGCCGCTGCGGTGAACGGCTTCGGCTACGGCGGCAGCAATGCCCATGCCGTGCTGGTGGCTGCCCCCACGCCAGCGCCCGTGGCCGCGCCGGCCCAACGGCGGGCGGCACAGGCCCGGGTCTGTCCGGTCTCCGGGCGCAACGACCCGGGCGCCCGGGCCTTTGCCGCCGACCTGGCCCGTGCCCTGGAGACCTTGCCCGAGTCGGTCTCGGTCGATCACTGGGTGGACGCGCTGTGGACCCGGCGCATGCACCAACCCAGTCGGTTGGCCGCGCCCTATCTCGACCGGCAAGACCTGCTGGAGCAGTTGCAGGCGCTGGCCGAGGGCGGCGGCAAGGCCAGCGTCCGCGCCCTGCCCCAGGGCCGCAGGCTGGTCTTCGTGCTCAGCGGCATGGGCCCGCAATGGTGGGGCATGGCCCGCGACCTCCTGGACGCAGGCGGCACGTTTGCCCGCGTGGCCGAAGAGATCGACGCCGTGTTCAAGCCCATGGCAGGCTGGTCCCTGGTGCAGGCGCTGGGGCAGGAAGAGGCCGATTCGCGGGTGACGCAGACGGCGGTAGCCCAACCCACCAACTTCCTGGTCCAGGTGGCGCTGGCCGAAGAGCTGGCCCATTGGGGCGTGCGGCCCTCGGCCATCGTCGGCCACAGCGTGGGCGAGGTCAGCGCCGCCTATCTGAGCGGCATGCTCACCCTGAAGGACGCCTTGACCGTCTCCTACCACCGTGCGCGGCTGCAGGCGCGCCAGGCAGGGCTGGGCAGCATGTTGGCGGTCGGCCTGTCCGAAGCCGAGGCACTCCGGCGCATCATCGACTGCCAGGGGGTGGAGATCGCGGCGGTCAACGGGCCGCAAGCCGTGACCTTGGCGGGCCACAGCGGGTCTCTGCAAGATCTGGCCGCCCAACTGGGCCAGGAGGGCGTCTTCCAGCGCCTGCTGCAGGTCGAAGTGCCCTATCACAGCCATCTGATGGACCCCATCCTGGACGAATTGCGCGATGCGCTTTCCGGTCTCCAGCCCAGGCCGCCCCGCGTCCCGCTGTATTCGACCGTCACAGGGCAGCAGGTCCAGGGAAGCGGCTCCCTCTGGGATGCCGACTACTGGCTGGCCAATGTCCGCCAGCCCGTGCGCTTCGCCCAGGCCATCAGCGCCTTGATCCAGGACGGCTACCGCTGCTTTGCCGAAGTGGGCCCGCATTCCGTGCTGGCCGGCAACGTGCGGCAGGTGCTGCAAAGCCAGGGCGAGACCGGCGCCTGCGTGCACACCCTGGCACGCCAGCAGGACGACATGGCCCGGCTGCGCACGGCGCTGGCGGAGCTGTACACATTGGGCGCCCTGGATGAACGCGAACCTCCGGGCGGGCTGCTGGGACCTGTGCTGCAGGCCGATCTGCCCTGCCACCGCTTCCAGAGGGTGCCCCTGTGGACCGAGGTCGAGGACCTGCGCCGCGACCGCCTGGGAGACCCCGACCTGCCGGTGCTGCCCGGTTTCCGCACCAGCGCCAGCCAGGCCGAGTGGGAGTGCGAGCTCAGCGTCGGCGCCCTGCCCTGGCTGAAAGACCATGTGGTGGCCGGTGCGGTGCTGCTCCCGGGCGCCGCCTACCTGGATGCCGCGCTGGCGGCCGCCGTGGCGGTGACCGGCCGGGCCCAGCCGGCACTGGAAAACGTCGAATTCATCGCCCCCCTGGTGATCGGAGAGCACGAGGCACCGATGCTGCGCCTGTGCGTGCACGAAGAGACCCGCCGCTTCACCGTGCGAAGCCGGCCGGCAGACGGCAAGGATTGGACCCTGCACGCGCGCGGGCGCCTGATCAGCACCCGGACAGGTCCCAGCATCGACACGCCTGAACACCCTCAGCCCCCGCCTGCCGGCCCCGCCCGGCGCATCGAAGGCCCGCAGCTGTATGAACGGCTCGCAGCCGCCGGTCTGAAATACGGCCCCCATTTCCAACGCATCCGCCATGTGGAGGTCCATGCGGACACCCTGGTGGCGACCCTGGACGGGCTCACGGCACCCTCCCGGCATCAGGCCCACCCTGCCGTGCTCGACTGCGCCCTGCAATGCATGGCGGCCTGGGCCGCCCTGGCCGTCGATGAGGGCCGCGCAGAGCTTGCCGACGAGTCACCGATGGTGCCGGCCGGGCTGCAGGGCATCCGGCAATTCGGCCCCATCCCCGACCGGGTGCAGGTCAAGGTGATCCGCCGCACACCCCAGGCCGCAGAACCCGATCTGGTGGCCGACATCGCACTGCAGGACAGCGAGGGCCGGCCGGTGCTCGAAATGCGCCGCGTGCAATTCCGCCCGCTCACCCCCCGCCCCTCGGTGCTCGGCGAACTCGAAGCCTTCTGGTATGAGGCGGTCACCACCCCCTGGACCGAAGGGCCGTTGCCGGCGCCCGGCCCGGACCACCCTGAGCCGACCCTGTTCATCGTGGGACTGGGCCCGCACACGCGCCCCCTGGTGGCTGCACTCGAGGGCACCGCCCCCACCCATCGCTCGATGATCGTGCAAGGCAGCGATCCGGCAGCACTCACCGAAGCCCTGGTGCCGCGCCTCAGAAGCATGCTGGCAGAGAGTGACTCAGCGCCCACCCTGGTGCTGTGCGCGGCCGGCCAGGAAAACGCCGACAGGGGGAGCGCCGACACAGGGGGCGCCGATCCGGCCGCCCACGAAATCGACCAGGCAGTCTGTGGCGTTGCCGCCCTGGCAGGGTTGTCGTTGGCAGTCCAGGAAGTCCTGGCGCGACTTGAAGAGGAGCGCGGCAGCGCCCCGGCCGTTCGGGGCCTGGTGCTGACGCGCGAGGCCGTCGGCCTGCCGGGCGGCCGCCCGCCCCACCTGGCCCAGGCGGCCCTGGTCGGCGCGCGACGGGTCTTGCGCAACGAGGATTCGACCCGCCACTGGTGCTGGCTGGACGTGGACGCCCACACCCGACCCGAGGAGATAGGGCACTGGATCGCACGGCTGGCGCACAGCCAGCCCGAGGTGGATGAGCTTCTGCTGCGCAACGGACAGGCCCTGGTGCCGCAATGGCAACGCACCCTGCCCGGGCGACGCGCCGAACTCGACCAGGCCCGGACCGAATCGAACCCCGAGCGCAATTTCGCCATCGAGCTGCCGGCCTCCCGGCTGCTGACGGATCTGAGCCTGCGCGAGGTGCCCAGACGGGCACCCGGCGAAGACGAGATCGAGCTGCGGCTCGAGGCCCTCGAACTGAACTACAAGGACGCGATGAAGGTTGTCGGCCTGCTCGGCATGCGCGAACTCAGCGGCACCTACTTCGGTCTGGACATCGGCATGAGCGGGGTCGGCGTGGTCTGCCGCGTGGGGCCGGCCGTGACCCGTTTTTCGCCTGGCGACACCGTGGTCTTCGGCAGCCGGGGCATGGCCCGCCGCTACCTCACCACCCGCCTCGACGAGGGCTTTTTCATCCGGGTGCCGGCCGATGAACACCCGGTCGACCTGGCGGCAATGGTGCCATGGCTGACCGCCCAGTACTGCGTCTTCCACGCCGCCCAGGTGCAGCCCGGCGAGGTGGTGCTGGTGCATGGCGGCGCCGGTGGCGTGGGTGCCGCCGCCATCCAGGCCGCACGCGCCGCCGGTGCACGGGTCTTCGCCACCGCCAGCACTGCGCAGCGGCGGGAGATCGCGGCCGGCCTGGGGGCCGAGGCCGTGTTCGACTCGCGCTCGATCGATTTCGTCGACGAAGTCCGGCGGCTGACCGGAGGGCGGGGTGCCGACGTGGTCATCAATTCGGCGCCCGCAGACATCATCACCGCCAATCTGGATGTGGCCGCCGAATTCGGACGCGTGATCGAGGTGGGCAAG
The DNA here is from genome assembly GCA_019233055.1 of Curvibacter sp. Taxonomy (GTDB): domain Bacteria; phylum Pseudomonadota; class Gammaproteobacteria; order Burkholderiales; family Burkholderiaceae_C; genus Curvibacter. The sequence goes on along the minus strand of JAFAMV010000084.1, from coordinate 40,988 downwards.
CTCGACATCTTCACGGACCGACCCCTGCCGCTCAGGCCCTTCGAAAAGAACCTGTCCTTCGTCTCGGTGGACATCGACCGCATGTGCGCGTTCCGGCCGGCCCTGGTGCAGCAGCTCCAGAACGACATCGTCGAAGGCTTCCGCCAGGGCAGGTATCGGACCCTGCCGAACCACCTGATGCCCCTGAGCCGCATGCCCGAGGCCTTCGAGATGGTGCAGCGCTCGGCCCACATCGGACGGGTCATGCTCGATTTCAGCGATCCGGCCGTCCAGATCCGGCCCGCCCCGGCCCACACGCCCATCCACGGCGACGGCTGCTACCTGATCACCGGCGGCTGGGGCGCCTTCGGCCTGAGCACCGCCCATTGGCTGGTCTCCAAGGGTGCCCGGCATCTCGTGCTGGTGAGCCGCAGCGGCCCCGTCTCGGCAGCCCAGCACGCCGCCGCAGCCGCCTGGGCGGCCCAGGGCGTCAAGGTGCACGACGAGACCGTGGACGTGGCCGATGCCCAGGCCGTGCAGGCCTTGATCGAGCGCATCCGGCAGCAACTTCCGCCCCTGCGCGGCATCTTCCACACGGCAGGCGTGGCGCTCGATGGTCCGATCATCAACCTCAGCGAGCAGGCCCTGCGGACCGTGCTGGCGCCCAAGGCCCTGGGCGCCCTGCACCTGCACCAGGCCCTGGAGCGCAGCGGCACGGCGGTCGATCTCTTTGTGCTGTATTCGTCGATCACGGCGGTCACCGGCACCGTGCCCCAGACCTCCTACGCCGCCGCCAATGCCATGCTCGATGGCCTGGCCGCGCTGCGCCGGGCAAAGGGGCTGCCGGCCACGTCGGTGAACTGGGGGGCGCTGAGCGGTGGCGGCATGGCCGAAAGCTCGGAGGAGGTAGCCCGCTACCTCGGCCTGTTGGGCTACGGCACCCTCGGCATGGGCCGGGCCTGCGAATACCTGGACGCCGTGCTGGCCCTGGGGGCGACCCAGGTGGTCGTGGGCCGCATCGACTGGCCGACCTGGGCCCGCGCCTTCCCGGCTTCCAGCACGGTCCGGCGCTTTGCCGACCTGGTGCAGACGGCCGGCGCCGGCCAGTCGGCCAGCCGCGAATTGCACGCCCGCCTGCAGGCCCTGCCTGCAGAGGAGCGGGTCGCCGCCCTGACCGCGCTGCTGCGCGAGCACATCGCCGCCGTCATGGGCATTCCTGCCGAGTCGGTCGACAGCCAGACGCCACTGCCCGAGCTGGGCCTGGATTCGCTGATGGGGGTCGAACTCAATCTGCGCATCAACACCGCCCTCGGCGTCGAGATCTCAGCCCTCGAGTTCACCCGCAGCGGCGGGCTGGCCGCCCTGGCGGCCCGGCTGCTGCAACGCATGGGGCTCGCCGAGAAAGAGGGCGGCGGCCACGCTCCGGCCGCGCCCCCCACAGGCCAGGTCAGGCCAGCAGCGCATTGACCCGCTTCACATAGGCCGCCGGGTCTTCCGGCAGGCCGCCCTCGGCGAGCAGGGCCTGGTCGAACAGGATGTGGGCGAGGTCGTTGAAGTGCACGCTGCCGTCGAGCTTCCTGACCAGGGGGTGCTCGGCATTGACTTCGAGCACCGGCTTGGCCTCGGGGGCGCTCTGGCCGGCCTGCTTGAGCATGCGGGCCAGCTGGGTGCTCATGCCGCCGTCCTGCACCACCAGGCAGGCCGGCGAGTCGACCAGGCGGGTGGTCACGCGCACGTCTTCGGCCTTGTCCTTGAGCGCTTCCTTGAGCTTGGCCAGCAGGGGCTTGAAGGTTTCGGCGGCCTCTTCGGCGGCCTTCTTCTCGGCTTCGTCCTGCAGCGTGCCGAGGTCGACCGCGCCCTTGGCCACGCTTTGCAGCGGCGTGCCGTCGAACTCGTTGAGGTAGTTGAGCGACCACTCGTCCACGCGGTCGGTCATCAGCAGCACCTCGATGCCCTTCTTCTTGAACAGCTCGAGCTGCGGGCTGTTCTTGGCGGCGGCCAGGGTGTCGGCGGTGATGTAGTAGATGGCCTCCTGGCCATCCTTCATGCGGGCCTTGTAGTCGGCCAGGCTGACATGGGCAGTGTCGCTCTGGGTGCTGGCGTAGCGCAGCAGCTTGGCCAGGCGCTCGCGGTTACCGAAGTCCTCGCCGAGGCCTTCCTTCAGCACCGAGCCGAATTCGGCGTAGAAGCTGCTGTACTTGCCTTCCTTGGCCTTGTCGTCGGCATCGACCACATCGGTGACACCGTCGGCACCGGGCGCGGCGTCATGGCGGTCGTGTTTGGCCAGGTCTTCGAGCATGGACAGCACGCGCTTGGTCGAGCCCTCGCGGATGGCGCGCACATCGCGGCTTTCCTGCAGCAGCTCGCGGCTGACATTGAGCGGCAGGTCGGCCGAATCGATCACGCCCTTGACGAAGCGCAGGTAGGTGGGCATCAGGGCCTCGGCATCATCCATGATGAAGACGCGCTTGACGTAGAGCTTGACGCCGGCCTTCTTGTCGCGGTTCCACAGATCGAAGGGCGCCTTGGCCGGGATGTAGAGCAGCTGGTTGTACTCGGTGTTGCCCTCGACGCGGTTGTGCGCCCAGGTCAGCGGGGCTTCGAAATCGTGGCTGATGGCCTTGTAGAAATCGACGTACTGCTCCTCGGTGATCTCCTTCTTGGGCCGGGTCCACAGCGCGTTGGCCTTGTTGACCGTCTCCCATTCGCCGGTGGGCACCATGGTGCCGGGCTGGTTGTCTTCGCCTTCCTTCCACTCCTCCTTTTCCATGAGGATGGGCAGGCTGATGTGGTCCGAGTACTTGCCGATGATCTGCTTGAGCTTCCAGAGGTTGAGGAACTCGTCGGCATCGTCGCGCAGATGCAGGATGACGCTGGTGCCGCGCTGGGCCCGGCTGAGGGTCTCGACCTCGAAGTCGCCGGCACCGCCGCTGACCCAGCGCACGCCCTCTTCGGCCGTGAGGCCGGCACGGCGCGATTCGACGGTGATGCGGTCGGCGACGATGAAGCCCGAGTAGAAGCCCACGCCGAACTGGCCGATCAGCTGGGCGTCGGCCTTCTGGTCGCCGCTGAGCTTGCTCATGAAGTCCTTGGTGCCGCTCTTGGCGATGGTGCCCAGGTGGTCGATGGCTTCCTGTTGCGACATGCCGATGCCGTTGTCGGTGATGGTCAGGGTCTTGGCCGCCTTGTCGAAGGCCACGCGCACCTCGAGGTTCGGGGCGTCCTCGTACAGGGCGGCGTTGTTCAGGCCTTCGAAGCGGAGCTTGTCGCAGGCATCGCTGGCGTTGGAGATCAGCTCGCGCAGGAAGATTTCACGGTTCGAATACAGCGAATGGGTGACCAGGTGCAGCAGTTGTGCGACCTCGGCCTGGAACGACAGGGTTTGTTTGCTCATGGCTCGTCTCGGGATGGGGACTGGTGAAGTCAGGGAAAAAACGGTGACACGCGGGCCCGCCCTGATGGGCCGGACCCCGGCAGGCGTGAATTATGGGCGCTGCCGGCGCTTTCAAGAGAGAAGCGGTCCAGGCGGGGCGCGCAGGCTCACAGCGCCTCCAGCCGGACCTGGGCGCGCAGGCGCTGCACCTCGGCCGGCTGGCACAGGGCCGTGCCCTCGCTGAGCAGGGCGGCCGCGCTGGCGGCCATGGCCAGGCGCAGCGCCTGCTCCAGGTCGTCCTGGCGGGCCAGGGCCCAGACCAGGCCGCCGACAAAGCTGTCGCCCGCCCCGATGGTGCTGGCCACCGGCACCGACAGCGCCGGGGCGCGCCAGGCCTGGCGGGCACTGACCAGCAACGCGCCACGCTCGCCCAGGGTCAGGGCCACGATCTCGGCCTGCCCCTGGTCGATCAGTTGGCGCGCCGCGGCCAGGCAGGCCGGCTCGTCGTCGAGCGGCCGGCCCAGGTGTTCGCTGAGCTCGCGCAGGCTGGGTTTGACCAGGTACACGCCTTCGGCCAGGGCGGCGCCGAGCGCCGCGCCCGAGGCATCGAGCACCAGCCGCCGGCCCTGCAGGCGGGCCTGGCGGGCCAGCCGGGCGTAGAAGTCGTCGGGGACACCGGGCGGCAGGCTGCCGCTGAGCACCCAGTGGCCGGCCGTGGCCCCGCACTGCACAAAGCGCTGTTCGCAGGCGGCCCATTCGGCCGGCAGCAGGGTGGGGCCGGGCAGCACGAAGCGCCAGTCGAGTCCGCTGGAGGTCTCATGGACCGACAGGCTCTCGCGGGTGGGCGCCACGATCGGCAGCCCTTCGCAGGGCACGCCCTCCTGGTCGAGCAGTGCGCGCAGCTCGCGCCCGGTGGCACCGCCCTCGGTGTAGAGCGCCCGCACCCCGGCTCCCAGGCGATGCACCACGCGCGCCACATTGACGCCGCCGCCGCCCGGATGGAACAGCGCGGGGCCGCAGCGCAGCTTGTGGGTGGGCTGGACCCTCTCGACCGTGGTCAGCAGGTCGAGCGCCGGGTTCAGGGTGAGGGTGAGGATGTCGGGCGCAGGGGCGGAGGACACCGCGCTCAGCCGTCGGCGTTGATGCGTTGCACCAGGGTCTGCAGCACGCTGTCGGCCTTGTCGTTGGCGATCTGGCAGGTCCCGGCCGCGTTGTGGCCGCCGCCGCCGTACTCGAGCATCAGGTTGCCCACATGGGTCTTGCTGCTGCGGTCGAGGATGGACTTGCCGGTGGCGAACACGGTGTTCTGCTTCTGCAGACCCCACATCACGTGGATGGAGATGTTGGCCGTCGGGAACAGCGCATAGACCATGAAGCGGTTGACCGCCCAGATGGTGTCTTCGCCCCGGAGGTCCAGCACCACCAGGTTGCCGACCTGGGTGGCACAGCGCAGGATCTGCTCCTTGGCGCGCACCGCATGGTCGAAATACAGGCCGACGCGCTCCTGCACATCAGGCAGTTGCAGGATCTGCTCGATGCCGTGGTCGCGGCAGTACTGGATCAGGTCCATCATCAGCGCGTAGTTGCTGATGCGGAACTCGCGGAAGCGGCCCAGGCCGGTGCGCGAATCCATCAGGTAGTTCAGCAGCACCCAGCCCTGGGGGTCGAGGATCTCCTCGCGGGTGAATTGCGCCGAGTCGGCCTTGTCGACCGCGTCCATCATGTCGTCGGACACGCGGGGGAAGGCCGCCTTGCCGCCATAGTGGTTGTAGACCACGCGGGCGGCCGAGGGCGCATGGGCCTCGATGATGTGGTTGGGCCGGTTGCCGGTGTTGCGCACCGTCTCGGACTCATGGTGGTCGAAGGACAGGTGGGCCGCCGCCACATAGGGCAGGTTGGTGGTGATGTCCCGGTCGGTGATCGGCACCTTGCCGTCCTGCATGTCCTTGGGATGGACGAAGGTGATCTCGTCGATCAGCGACAGCTCATTGAGCAGCACGGCGCACACCAGGCCGTCGAAATCGCTGCGGGTCACGAGGCGGAATTTTGGGGAGCTCATCGGCTTTTCTCCGGAGGGATCCGCTGGCAGACACCTGCTGCCGGCGAAGGTTTACATGTTACCGAATGTATCGACCTCATCGGGACTTGTCGGCGCAAACAATGGACCGGTGGCTCAAAAGTGTTCGTCGGGCCCGAGGTAGCGCCATTGTCCGACAGGCAGCTGGCCCAGCACCACCCGTCCGATGCGGATGCGCTTGAGGCCGACCACCTTGAGGCCGACCTGCTCGCACATGCGGCGGATCTGGCGTTTGCGCCCTTCCTTGAGCACGAAGCGCAACTGCTCGGGGTTCTGCCAATCGACCTGGGCCGGTCGCAGGGCCTGGCCGTCCAGGCTCAGGCCGTGGCGCAGGCGGGCCAGTTGCTCGGGCGGGAACACCTCCTGCACCCGGGTGGCGACCTCGCCGGCGGGCCCGCTGCAGGTGACCCGCACCAGGTATTCCTTTTCGGTGTCGGAATCCTCGCCGATCAGCTGGCGTGCCACCCGGCCGTCCTGGGTCAGCACCAGCAGGCCCACCGAGTCGATGTCCAGGCGCCCGGCCGGGGCCAGGCCGCGCAACTGGGCCGGGCTGAAGCGGGTCCGGCTGGCATCGCCCGCCCAGTGGCTGCGGGCCTGCACCAGGGTCACTGCGGGCTGGTGGCCGTCTTCGGCCTGGCCGCTGACATAGCCGACCGGCTTGTGCAGCAGGATGGTCACCTGCTGGGCCTGCTGCCCCCGGGCCTGGGCATCGATCTCGATGCGGTCGCTGTGCCGGACCTGCTGGCCCATCTCGGCGACCTGGCCGTTGACCCGAACCCAACCCCGGTCCACCCAGTCGTCGGCCTCGCGGCGCGAGCACAGGCCCAGCTCGGCCATGCGCTTGTTGAGGCGGACCGTGGGCGCGGCACGGCCGTCGTCAGCGGTCTGGGGGGGGGTGGCCGCCGCCACGGCAGCGGGTCGGAAAGCCGGCGTCGAGGCCGGCGCGGATGCCGCTGCCGGGGCGTGGTAGGTCCGGATCCCGGTGCGCGGGCCGGCGGGACGGGGCGGAGCCCCGGCGGCGCCTTCGGCCGGCGGGTTGCGGCGGGCGGCCGGCGCCGGCCCCCGGGGCGCAGGGGCTCGGGCAGCGGGGCGGCGAGCATCGCCGGCCGGCGGTGCGGGGCGTTTCAGGGTCGGTCGGGAGGGCTTGGGTTCGGTCATGACAGCATTCGGAAATCGGCGCGGGCGGGCTCAGGACACCGCCGCAGTGGCCAGGCGACGGGCCTCCAGCCAGTCGGCAAAGGCCGGGGCCGGCAACGGCCGGCTGAGGTGGTAGCCCTGGGCTTCGTCGCAGTCGAGCTGCGCCAGCCGCACCAGCAGGTCCTGGTTCTCCACCCCTTCGGCCACCACGCTGAGCCCCAGATTGTGCGCGAGGTCGATGGTCGAACGCACGATCTTGGCGTCGTCCTCGTCGTTCTCCATCCCGAGCACGAAGGATTTGTCGATTTTCAGCTCGTCCACCGGCAGGCGCTTGAGGTAGGCCAGCGAGGAGTAGCCGGTGCCGAAATCGTCGATGGACAGCTTGAACCCCTGCGCCGACAGGCGGTTGAGTGTGGCTTCGGCGCGCAGGGGGTCGTCCATGATCGCGCTTTCGGTGATCTCCAGGCAGAACTGCCCGGCCGCCAGGCCCTGGGCCTGCAGCAGGCGGCCCAGGCGGTTGCTAAGGTCCGGATCGAGCAGGTCGCGGGTCGAGAGGTTGATCGACACCCGCAGGTCCGCCGGCGCCGGGCGGGGGCCGGCAAGCCAGCGCACCGCCGCCTCGAAGATCCACAGGGTCAACTGCCGCACAAAACCCGTCTGTTCGGCAAAGGGGATGAACTCGATCGGGGGCAGCAGACCGCGCTGCGGGTGCTGCCAGCGCACCAGGGCCTCGGCGGCGACCACCCGGCCGGTCCTCAGATGGACCTTGGGCTGCAGGTACAGACGCAATTCGTCGCGCTCGACCGCCCGGCGCAGCTCGGTGAGCAGCGACAGCGTCTGGGTGCTGGCCGAGTCGAAGGCCGGGTCGTAGAGCAGCGCGCCGCTGAGACGGCGCTTGGCCGCATACATGGCGATCTCGGCACGGCTCAGCAGCAGATCGGCCTCGTCGGCGTGCTGGGGCCAGCAGGCCACCCCCATGCCGGCGCTCAGGTCGACGGTCTGGTCATCGAAGGCCAGCGGCTCCTCGAAGGTGCGCGCGACGCGCTGGGTGAAGGCCAGGGCCTGGGCCGCATCGTGACCGGGCAGCAGCAGGGCGAACTCGTTGCCACCGCGCCGGGCCACCTGCTCGCCCTCCTGCGTGACCAGGCGCTGCAGCCGCTCGGCCACCGCCTGCAGCAGGCGATCGCCGAAGGCATAGCCCAGCACATCGTTCACATGCTTGAAGCGGTCCAGATCGAGGGTGATGACCGCCACCGGCCGGCCATCGGCGCGCCCAGCCCGGATGGCCGCCTCCAGGGTGCTGCGGAACTGCTCGCGGTTGGGCAGGCCGGTCAGGCGGTCCCAGTAGGCCAGCCGCCGCACCTCGGCCTGCTGCCGGGCGATGTCCACCCGCATGTGGTCGAAGGCGCGCGCCAGGTTGCCGATCTCGTCGCGCCGCTGCAGATGCTGCATCGGCTGCTCGTAGCGCCCCTGCGCCAGCCGCAGCGTGGCCGCCACCAGATCGCGCAGCGGCAGGGTGATGCGGCGCGCCGCCAGGCCGCTGCCCAGGGCGAACAGCAGCACGCCGCCCAGGGTGATGCCGGCCAACAGCCATTGCAGATGGCGGTAGGGGGCCACCACCTCCTCCGCGGAGCGCAGCAGCACCGTCTCGACCGGCCCGCCCAGGCTGTCCATCGGCACGTGGCGCACCAGCACCAGGCCCCCGTCGAGGCTGAATTCATCGTGTTGCAACTGCGCCAGCAGATCCGCCGGCACCCCTTTGCCCAGCGTCGAGACGGCCAGTTGCTGCTGCCCCACCGGACCGGTGAGCAGCACCAGGTTCACCGACAGCAGCAGGCGCATCTCTTCGGCCAGCGCCTGGGTCAGCGGAAAGCCCATCAGCACCCAGCCGATGGTCAGCGGCGCCTTCATCGGCACCATCACGAACTGGTGCGGCACGCCCTGGATCACGGCCAGCACCGAAGCCTGCGGCTTCCTGGACAGCTGGGCCGTCAGCTCGGCCAACTGGTCGGCTGCCGGGGCGGCGCTGCCTTCGGCCATGCTGGCGGTGCGCACCCGGAAATCGGTCCCGAGGAAGGCGGTGACGGTGGCACCGATGCGCGCGCCGTGGTTGTCCAGCACCGACTCGACGGTGTCCTGGTCGCCCGAGTTGAGGGCGGAGCGGAAGCCGTAGTCGGCCGCCAGCAGGGTGGCGCCGTCCCGCAGCTTCTCGGCGTTCTGCGCCAGGGTGCGGGCCCAGACGTTCTGGGCCACATCGAGTTCACGCGTCACCTCGCGCCGGGCATTGGCCTCGATGCTCGAACGCACCACGAAAAAACCCGCCAGTTGCACCAGCAGCAACAGCAGCAGCGAAGTGCCCACCAGGCGGGTGATGAGGCTGGTGGCGCCATGCCGGACCCTCAGCCTCATGGCGTGAGCCCCGACAGGCGCACCGCAGCCTGCGCCACGCCTTCGGCCGGCACCACCAGGGCCTGGTCCAGCGCCGGCGCCCCGACCGGCAGGCCGGCATGCCAGGTGCGCAGGTGGTAGGTCCCGGGCGGCACGTTGTCGAGCCGGACCTCGCCGGCGCGGCTGCTGCCGAAATACGGGGTGTCGACCACCAGGACCCAGCCGACCATGCTGTCATGGATGTTGCAGCCCAGCACCACCACCCCGGTCTGGTCGAACAGCACCGGGTTGGCCGGGGTGCCGGCATACAGCTTGAGTTCGAATTTCTTGGCCGGCGAAAAGGAATAGACCTGATGCCGCACCTTGTCGTGGTTGGGGAAACTGACCTCGGTGCCGCGCGTGACGACACTCACCTGGGGCACGAACTGCTTGTGCTCCTGGGCCACCTGCGCCCCCACCAGGGGCTTGACCAGGCGCGCCGCCTCGGGCGACTCCAGGAACACCACCGCGTCGGAGACCGGATGGCCGGCGTCGTCCTGGAGCTGGACATGGACGCCGGAGGCCATGGCGGCACTGGCAAAGACGAGGGCGAACAGACAAGCCGCCGCGATTTTCATGGCCATCTCCTGAGCCCGTGTACTGGGGAACCACCTGACCGACTGGCGTGCCGGAGGCGATGCGAATGCCTGCAAGCATAGCGGCAAGCGGCCGAAATGCGCGGACAAACGGAACTCAAGAACGGGCCGTGCCCGGCGATCGACCCCGCTCAGGCCACCATCAGCCGATACCCCACCCCCGTCTCGGTCAGCAGGTGCACGGGCTGGGAGGGGTCGATCTCGATCTTCTGGCGCAGATGCGCCATGTAGACCCGCAGGTAGTGGCTCTGGCCGGCGTGGCTGGGGCCCCAGACCTCGCGCAGCAGTTGGCGGTGGGTCAGCACACGCCCGGCATGCGCCACCAGCACCGACAGCAGGCGGTATTCGATCGGGGTGAGGTGGACCTCCTGGCCGGCGCGGCGCACCAGCCTGGCGGCCCGGTCGACCTCGATGTCGCCGAAGCGGAACACCGGCTCGAGCTCCCCACCCTCGGCCACCGCGCTGCGCGGGCGGCGCAGATTGGCCCGGACACGGGCCAGCAGTTCGCCGACGCCGAAGGGCTTGGTCAGGTAGTCGTCGGCGCCGGCGTCCAGCGCCCCGATCTTGTCCTGTTCATCGGCACGGGCCGACAGGATGATCACCGGCACGGCCGACCAGCTGCGCAGGTCGCGCAGCAGGGCCAGGCCGTCCCCGTCGGGCAAACCCAGGTCCAGCACCACCAGGTCGGGTTTGCGCGTGCCGGCCTCGACCAGGCCCTGGCGGGCGCCCGGCGCCTCATGCACGATCCAGCCTTCGCCCTCAAGGGCGCCGCGCACGAAGCGGCGGATCTGGGGCTCATCCTCAATCACGATGGCAACCGGTGCGGACATGGTCTGGCCTCGCCTTCTCTTCTTTCAGACATTCAATCGAGCATCTCGGGCTGCGGGGCGGGTCGCCGCGGCAGCCAGATCCTGAATTCTGCCCCGCCGCCCGGGGCATTGCCGGCCTCGATGCGGCCCTTGTGCGCCAGCACGATGGTCTTGCACAGCGCCAGGCCCAGGCCCACGCCGGGCACGGCGGATTCGGCGTCCCCCCGGGTGAACTTCTCGAACAGGTTCACCCCGGCGGCACCGGCGCTGGGCGGCAGGCCGGGGCCGTGGTCGCGCACCTGGAGCAGCAGGCCGTCGGGTTCGACGGCGGCAGAAATGCGCAGCGGCGGTGCCGCATGCCGGCAGGCGTTCTCGATCAGGTTGACCAGCACCCGCTCCATCAGCACCGCGTCGAATTCGACCAGGGGCAGGTCCAGGGGGATGTCGGTCTCGACATGCAAGCCCTGCAGCACCGGGCCGGCGGCACGGATCGCCGCACCGACGATCTCCTCGACCGACTGCCACTCCAGCCGCAGATGGACCCCGCCGGACTGCAGCCGGGCCATGTCCAGCAGATTGCTGACCAGGGCGAACAGCTGGCGTGCCTGCCGCGCCAGCTGTTCGGCCATCTCGGTCTGGTCCGGGGTCAGCGCGGGCCGCGAGTCGCGCAGCGAATCGGCCAGGCCCATGAGGGCGGTCAAGGGGGTGCGGATGTCGTGCGAGATGCCTGCCAGCAGGGTGTTGCGCAGGCGCTCGGATTCCATGTCGACCAGCGCCTGCTGGGCCACCTCGACATAGTGCACCCGCTCCAGGGCGATGGAGATCTGGCGCGCCAGCGTCTCGAGCTGCTGTTGCTGCTCGGGGATCAACAGCCAGCGCACCTGCGCCGGCTTCAGGGCGAGCACGCCGCGCAGCCGCATCGGCGCGCGCAGCGGCACATAGTGCCACTGGCTCGAGGACAGCGTCGCGGTGGCCAGGCCGGCCGGCTGGCCGTTGCGCAGGACCCAGTCGGCGATCGTGATGTCCAGGCCCGAGGGCAAGGGGTTGGGCATCACGAGCTGGTCGTGCAGGTCGGCCAGGATCACCGTGGCCTCGCCCTGGAAGGTGCGTTGCACCGCCGCCTCGCCCAGGCCGGCCACCTGGCGCGACTCGAGCGCGCCCGAGAGGTCGCGGGCCAGTTCGAACAGGGTCTGCATGCGGCGCTCGCGGCTGGCCGCCACCCGCGCCGAAAAGCGCAGGCCCGCCGTCATCTGGCCGATGGTCAGGCCGACGCCCAGCATGACGAAGAAGGTCACCAGGTACTGGGCGTCGCTGACCGCGAAGGAAAAGCGCGGCGGCACGAAGAAGAAATCGAAGGCCGCCACATTGATGATGGCCGAGAAGGCGGCTGCGCCGCGCCCGTAGCGCATCGCCACCAGCATCACCGCCAGCAGGAAGAGCATGGCGATGTTGGCCAGATCCAGCCAGGCCAGCAGCGGTGTGGCCACCAGCACGGTGACCACGCTGGACGCCAGCGCCCAGGCATAGCCATGCGGATTGGAGGCCAGGGCCTGCAGCCAGGGCAGGCTGCGGGCCGGATCCTCGTCGCCGCCGACCGGGGCGGGACCGAGCCGGCGTGTGCGCGCACGCTCGCCCACCAGCACGACATCGAGCCCGGGTGCCAGCCGGCTCAGTTGGCTGGGCAGGCTCGGGTTGCCGGGCAAGCGGCGCCACCAGGGCTGACGGCCCGGGCGCCCCAGCACCAGGGTGGCGCAGTTCAGGCTGCTGGCATGGGCGACCAGTTCGGCCGCCACCTCGGCCCCCGCCAGCACCGTGGTGCCCGCACCCAGCTCGGCGGCCAGCTTCATGACGGCCAGGACCCGGTCCCGCCGCACCTCGGGCAACTGGCGCAGCGAAGGGGTCTCGACATAGGCCACATGCCAGTCGACATTCATCTGCCCGGCCAGCCGGGCCGCCGCACGCACGGTCTGCTCGGCCCCCTCGGAGGCTCCGACACAGGCCAGCAGGGCCCCCGAGGTCGGCCAGGCCGGCAGGCCGCTGCGCCCGGAGCGGTCCTGCTCGACACGCCAGTTGCGCACATCGCCCTCGACATGCTCGGCCGCGCGGCGCAGGGCCATCTCGCGCAGTGCGATCAGGTTGCCCTTGCGGAAGAAATGGCTGGCCGCGCGCTCGGCCTGCTGGGCCCGGTAGACCTTGCCGGCCTGCAGGCGCTGGATCAGTTCGTCGGGCGTGACATCGACCAGCACGATCTCGTCGGCCTGGTCGAACAGGGTGTCGGGCACGGTCTCATGCACCCGCACCCCGGTGATCATCCCGACCGCGCCATTGAGGCTCTCCAGGTGCTGCACATTGAGTGCGCTCCAGACGTCGATGCCGGCGTCGAGCAGCTCCTGCACATCCTGCCAGCGCTTGGCATGGCGCGCCCCTTCGACGTTCGAATGGGCCAGTTCGTCGACCAGCACGATGGCCGGCCGCCGCTCCAGGATGGCGTCGATGTCCAGCTCGCGCAGCTCGCGACCGCGGTAGCTCAGCAGTTGCTGGGGCAGCACCTCGAGACCGGCCACCAGCGCCTCGGTGTCGGCGCGGCCGTGGGTCTCGACCAGGCCGACCACCACGTCCTGCCCCGCCGCCCGCTCGCGCTGGGCGGCCTGCAGCATGGCAAAGGTCTTGCCCACACCGGCATTGGCCCCGAAGTAGATGCGCAGCTTGCCGCGCTCGGCCGCATGGGCCTCTTCACGGAGCTGCTGCAGGAGACGGTCTGGATCGGGACGCTGGTCGGTCATGGTTCAACAAGGTAGGCGCCCACACGGCGTGGGGGCCATGGTAAGGCTCGGCAGCAGGTCTGCGGCCTCGCGGCGCACAGCAGGAGACAGGCGCATCTCAGCGGACCCTGTGCCGGGTCGGCTCCTGGTCCGGCGCCTCGCGCCCCACCAGCCACCAGGCGATGGCCAGCGGCAGCAGCAGGGCGAGCAGGGCCAGCAGCAAGGGCAGCACCTCGGTCTCGAATCCCATGGCAGGCTCCGGCGGGCGTCGGGCAGGCAGCGCCGCTCAGTGCAGGGCGTCGAGCGCCAGGTTGAGCTGCAGCACGTTGACACGGGCCTCGCCCAGCACGCCCAGCCAGGGCCCCTCGGTCTGGGCCACCACCAGGGCGTTGACGCGTTCGAGCGGCAGCTTGCGGGCACGGGCCACGCGGGCGGCCTGGAAGTTGGCGGCCGCCACGCTGATGTGGGGGTCCAGCCCGCTGGCCGACGCGGTGACCAGGTCGACCGGCACCGGCTGGGTGTTGCCGGGGTCGGCATCGCGCAGCGCCTTGACGCGCTGGGTCACGGCGTCGACCAGGGCCGGGTTCAGCGGGCCCTGGTTGGAGCCGCTGGAGCCGGTGCCATTGGCCCCCATCGGGCTGGTGGCCGAGGGACGGCCCCAGAAATGGCCGGGATCGCTGAAGACCTGGCCGATGAGGCTGGAGCCGACGGGCTTGCCGTCGCGCAGCAGCAGGCTGCCGGCGGCCTGGTCTGCGAACAGGGTCTTGGACAGGCCGGTCACCGCGAAGGGGTAGACCAGCCCGGTGATCAGCGACAGCAGCACGAAGACGCTGAGCAGGGGGCGGATGAAACGGTTCATGTCGGGTACCTCGGAGTCTTCAGACCAGGCCGCTGATGTTGAGCAGCCAGTCGATCAGCTTGATGCCGGCAAAGGGCACCAGCAGGCCGCCCAGGCCGTAGATCAGCAGGTTGCGACGCAGCAGGGCGGCTGCGCCGATGGCCCGGTACTGCACGCCCTTGAGCGCCAGCGGGATCAGGAAGACGATGATCAGCGCATTGAAGATCACCGCCGACAGGATGGCCGAAGCCGGGCTGCCGAGCTGCATCACGTTGAGCGCCTGCAGCTGCGGGTAGGTGGTCACGAAGATCGCCGGCACGATGGCGAAGTACTTGGCCACGTCGTTGGCGATCGAGAAGGTCGTCAACGACCCCCGCGTCATCAGCAGGGCCTTGCCGGTCTCCACCACCTCGAGCAGCTTGGTCGGGTTGGAGTCCAGATCGACCATGTTGCCGGCCTCCTTGGCGGCCTGGGTGCCGGTGTTCATGGCCACGGCCACATCGGCCTGGGCCAGGGCCGGGGCGTCGTTGGTGCCGTCGCCCGTCATCGCCACCAGCCGGCCTTCGGCCTGGTAGCTGCGGATGCGCTTGAGCTTGTCCTCGGGCGTGGCCTCGGCCATGAAGTCGTCCACGCCGGCCTCGGCCGCGATGGCTGCGGCGGTCAGCGGGTTGTCGCCGGTCACCATCACGGTCTTGATGCCCATGCGGCGCAGCTCGGCGAAGCGTTCGCGGATGCCGGTCTTGACGATGTCCTTGAGTTCGACCACGCCGACCACCACCGCACCGTCGGCCACCACCAGGGGGGTGCTGCCATGGCGGGCCACGGTCTCGGCGCTGCGCACCACCTCGGGCGGCAGTTGGCCGCCGAGCGACTGCACATGGCGGCGGATCGCGTCCAGCGCGCCCTTGCGCACCATGCGCACCCCGCCGGAGGTCAGTTCGGGCAGATCGACACCGCTCATGCGGGTCTGGGCGGTGAAGGCGACCAGCACCGCGCCCTCGATCGCGGCCTCCTGCACGCCCTGCTGATCGGCCAGCGTGACGATGCTGCGGCCCTCGGGGGTCTCATCGGCCAGCGAGGCCAGACGGGCCACGCGCGCCAGGGTCTGACGTCCCACACCGGGCGCCGGGTAGAACTCGGTGGCCTGGCGGTTGCCGTGCGTGATGGTGCCGGTCTTGTCGAGCATCAGCACGTCGACGTCGCCGGCGGCCTCGACCGCACGACCCGAGGTGGCGATCACATTGGCCTGCATCATGCGGCTCATGCCGGCCACGCCGATGGCCGACAGCAGCCCGCCGATGGTGGTCGGGATCAGGCACACCAGCAAGGCCACCAGCGCGGTGATCGACACCACGGTGCCGGTGCCGGCCGCCTGCACGCTGAACACCGAGTAGGGCAGCAGGGTCACGGTGACCACCAGGAACACCAGGGTCAGCGCCACCAGCAGGATGGTCAGGGCGATCTCGTTCGGGGTCTTCTGGCGGCGGGCGCCCTCGACCATGCTGATCATGCGGTCGATGAAGCTTTCGCCGGGATTGACGGTGATGCGCACCACCAGCCAGTCGGACAGCAGCCGGGTGCCGCCGGTGACGGCGCTGAAATCGCCGCCGGACTCGCGGATCACCGGGGCCGATTCGCCGGTGATGGCCGACTCGTCGACCGAGGCCACGCCCTCGATGACCTCGCCATCGAGCGGGATCATGTCGCCGGCCTCGACCAGCACCACGTCGCCGCGGCGCAGGTTCTCACCCTTCTCGGGCAGCCAACTGGCGCCATGCCGGGCCTCGTCGGCGTGGGCGTATTTCTTCGCCCAGGCCGCCGTCTTCAGGCCGCGCAGCGACGCAGCCTGGGCCTGGGCCCGGCCTTCGGCCAGCGCTTCGGCAAAGTTGGCGAACAGCACCGTGAACCACAGCCACAGCGCGATCGAGATGATGAAGCCGGCCGAGGCCTCGCCCTGGCCCATCAGGGCCTGGACCGCCAGCAGGCTGGTCAGCAGGCTGCCGACGTAGACGACGAACATCACCGGATTGCGCCATTGCACGCGCGGGTCCAGCTTGGCGAAGGATTGCCGGATCGCCGGCCGCACCAGGGCCGGGTCCATCAGCACAAAGCTCTTTTTTGGGATAGTCATGATCTCGATTCCTTACTTGCCCGACCAGAGCATCAGATGCTCGACCATCGGGCCCAGGGCCAGTGCCGGCACGTAGTTCAGCAGGCCGACCAGCAGCACGGTGCCGATCAGCAGGACCACGAACAGCGGGCCGTGGGTGGGCAGGGTGCCGCCGGTCACCGGCAGCCGCTTCTTGGCCGCCAGGGAGCCCGCCAGCGCCATCACGGGCACGATCACGCCGAAGCGGCCCAGCCACATCACCAGGCCCAGCGCCACGTTGTAGAACGGGGTGTTGGCCGACAGGCCGGCAAAGGCGCTGCCATTGTTGTTGCCGGCCGAGGTGAAGGCATAGAGGATCTCGGAGAAGCCATGCGCCCCCGGATTGGCCACGCCCGCCTTGCCCGCGTCAAGCAACACCGCCACCGCCGTGCCGGCCAGCACCACGATGGGCGTGACCAGGATGGCCACCGACACCAGCTTCATCTCGCGGGCCTCGATCTTCTTGCCCAGGTATTCGGGCGTGCGGCCGATCATCAGGCCGGCGATGAACACCGCCAGCACCGCGAACACCAGCATGCCGTAGAGCCCGGTGCCGACGCCGCCGAACACCACCTCGCCGAGCTGCATCATGACCAGGGGCACCATGCCGCCCAGCGGGGTCAGCGAATCGTGCATGGCATTGACCGCGCCACAGGAGGCCGCCGTGGTGATCACCGCGAACAGGCCCGAGGCGTTGATGCCGAAGCGCACCTCCTTGCCCTCCATGTTGCCGCCGGCCTGCACTGCGCTGGCGGTCTGGTCGACGCCCAGCGGGGTGAACAGCGGGTTGCCGGCCTGCTCGGGGGGCAGGATGCACAGCACCGCCACCACGAACATCACCGTCATCGCGGCCAGCACCGCCCAACCCTGGCGGCCGTCGCCCACCTCGCGCCCGAAGGCGAAGCACAGCGCCGCCGGGATCAGGAAGATGGCCAGCATCTGCCACAGGTTCGACAAGGCGCTCGGGTTCTCATAGGGATGGGCCGAGTTGGCGTTGAAGAAGCCGCCGCCATTGGTGCCCAGCATCTTGATGGACTCCTGCGAGGCCACCGGCCCCATCGGCAGGGTCTGGGTCTGGCCGCTGGCCTCCTTGGTCACCGGCTGACCCTTGTCATCGAGGATGGGCTGGCCCTTGTCGTCGACCTGGGGTTGCTGCCAGGTCTGCGACTCGAGCGTGGTGACGTCCTTGTAGGCATCGAAGTTCTGGATCACGCCCTCGCTCACGAAGACCAGGGCCAGGATGAGGGACAGCGGCAGCAGCAGCCACAGCGTGATGCGGGTCACGTCGGTCCAGAAATTGCCGACCGCCTCGGCCGAGCGGGCCGCCAGGCCACGGATCAGCGCGAACACCACGGCGATGCCGGTCGCAGCGGACAGGAAGTTCTGCACCGAGAGCCCCAGCATCTGCGTCAGGTAGCTCATGGTGGACTCGCCGCTGTAGCCCTGCCAGTTGGTGTTGGTGACGAAGCTGATCGCGGTGTTGAAGGAGGAATCGGGGCTGACGTCGGCCATGGCGGCCGGGTTCAGCGGCAGCTCGGCCTGGAAGCGCTGCAGCAGGTAGACCGCCAGCACGCCCAGGGCATTGAAGGCCAGCAGCGCCAGGGTGTAGCGCTTCCAACCCATGCCCTCATCGGACCGGAAGCCCGCGAGGCGGCCGATGCCGGACTCGACACGCAGCATCCAGCCCGGCAGGCGGCCGCCGCACAGGGCCGCCACGAAGCGGCCCAGCGGCCAGGACAGGGCCAGCAGAAGGATCAGGAACAGGGCCAGCAGGCCCACGGCAGAGGCGGTCATCAGAAATCCTCGGCGCGGAACAGCGCATAGATCAGGTACACCAGCAGGCCCAGCGAAGTCAGGCCGGCCAGCCACTGGAACAAGGTGGCGGCGTTCATGGGCGGCCTCCGGTGGTCGGGATTCGATCCAGGCCCAGGGCCAGCAGGGCCATCAGGCCCCAGAGGGCCACGCCCAGCACTACATAGACAAGATCCATACGGACTCCAGCGTTCAGAACAATGCCTGGAGCGTAGGTTGCAGCGTGTCAAAACGGGGTTGAGACTGCTCCCGACGGTATTAAAAAGTTGTTAAATTCAGCCCGGAAAGCATTAAAACAGCTATGCTTTCAATAGCTTCAAATCCATATGCATCAATGGAATCAAGGGCATCATTCAAAAATAAAGAAAACATAAAAATGCCACCGACACCCCAGCTCCCGACCGGGCATTGCGGGGCCCTCACGGCGGCCTTCGGCAGTCGTGAAGATGCTGTTAATATTTATTTCCTTTTGTAAACAAACCGCTGCATTGCCTCAGCCATGAGCCGTCCTTTGCGCGCACTCGTCGGTTTTGCGCGGCGTCACAGCCTGCGCTCGGTCCGTGAGGCCCGAGGCCGGTGCCTGCACGCCACCCTGGTGCTGGGGCAGGAGGCCCGACGCCTGAAACTGCTCGACCGGGTGCGCTTCGTGCGCTGGAAAGTCCGCAACGACCCCCACTACCTCGAGCACTGGGCCATGCTCACCGACGACGACGAGGTCCTGGACCTGACCGACGTGCAGGTGGACGGCACGCGGCGGGTGCAGCGACAACTGGGCGACTACCCGACCGACTTCGGCGCCCCCAGCATCTACCCGCCCGAACCCCTGCTGGACACCTATGCCGAGGTCTGCGGACAGGCGCAGGGCGAGCGCTTCTCACGCACCCAACTCTGGAAATTGCAGCGCCAGGTGCTGGCCCTGGATGCGCGTGCCGGTCTGGAACGGGCATCCCCCCGGGCCCTGCTGCGGGTGGCCGCCGGCCTCGCCACCCTGGCCTTGCGGCTGGCCTGGGACCTGTGGCTGGAGCGCCTCAGGGAACGCGCCGGGCGGCTGGGGTATTCCACCCGCCTGGCGGACTCCCCGCTGCTGCGCTGGATCGAGCCCCGCCTGCCGGCACCGCCGCAGCAGCGGCGCCGCAGGCCCCGCCGCTGACCGCACCGTCAGACTCCCCCCTTCGACGTCACGTCGAGGTCCCTCAGAGGCCCGCGCTGCGCGCAAAGGCCTGCAGGCGCTGGCCGATGTCCGACGGCAACTGGACGAACTGGCAACCCAGCCGGAAGCCGCCGTCATGCTGGCTCAGCACGCTGTGCATCACCATCGCCCCCTGCATCCTGAGTTCGATGGGGCGACCCGCCAGGGGAATGAGAAAACTCAGTTGGCAGCGGGTCCCCAAGGGCAGATTGATCGGGCAGCTCAGGCCCACCCCCGAGGCCGAGACCTCGACCGTGCGCACCGTCAGCAACGGGCGGCCTTCGATCTGCAGGGCCACGGTCACGCGCACCGGTCTGCGCGGGGCGCCCCGGCGCTCGGCGAAATCCTGGGTCAGAGGAAGCATGGGCAGCCATCGTCAGGACCGCAGCCGCCGGGCAGTCGACCGGACGCCGTCCGCCATGGACGGTCTGGATCGATTATGGCCCCTCCACCACCAGCACACCACTCATGTCCTCATGGCCGCTGCCGCAGAACACATCGCACAGGAAGTCGAACCGGCCCTCCTGCTCGGGCGTCAGGCGCAATCGCGTGACCTGGCCCGGCACGATGTCGGCGCGCAGCTCCAGGCCGATCACATGGATGCCCATCGGCACCTCGGGCGCGCTCAGTTGCAGCTCCACGGTCTCGCCGCGACGCACCCGGATCTCGCGCGGCACGAACTCGAACTTGCGGGCCACCACGCGGATCACCCTGGGCCGGGCCGCGCCCAGCGCCCAGGCGGAGCTGCCCAGGCCCAGCACCAGGGCCGCCCCCCCGAGCCATTGCCGGCGTTGCAGTGGGGTGCCGTTCATGCCTGGCCTCCTTGCACCGGCCGCTGCTGCAGCACCGGCGCCTGATCGGCCGTCCTGGACAACGCCACCTCGCGCCAACCCAGGCCCCGATAGGGTTGGGCCGCATCCCAGGGCAGCGGCGTGCGGCGGGGTTGCGAGCCGGGCGCCGGCAGCGGAAAGATCAGCGAGGTCGCCGCGTGGTGGGCGATGGCCCCGGTCATCTGGTGGTGCTCCTGGTGGATGTGGCCGTAGAACACGGTCACGTTCTCATGCTGCTGCAGCAGCGCCACCGCCCGGGCGCCGTCGCGGGTCGCCCAGTCCCATTGCGGGGCCAGGTCGAACAGCGGCCGGTGGGCGAACACCACGATGCGCGCCTGAGCAGGCTGGCGCGAGAGGTCGTCGGCCAGCCAGGCCAACTGCTCGGCACCCAGGCTGGCCCCAGGGTCGCTGACGTTGTCCAGGGCGATGAAATGGACCCCCTTGTGATCGAAGCTGTAATGCGTCGGACCGAAGAACTCCTGGAAGGCCCGGCCCCGGTCCAGCGCCGCATCGTGCTCGCCCGGTATGAAACGAAGCGCCCCGGCCTTCAGGGGACTGACCAGGTCGCGGAAGGTGCGCATGCGCTCACGGCGTTCATGCGGGTCGTCCGTGGTATGGGTCAGGTCGCCGGTGAACATGATGAAGTCCGGCGCCTGCGGCAGGGCATTCACGGCCGCCACCGCCTTGGACAGGGTGCCGTGGGCATCCGGGTTGGCCTCGCCCTCGAAGCCCCAATGGCTGTCGGACAACTGCACGAAGAAGAAGTCATCGGCCTCCTCGGCTCGCGCCGAGCCCCCCAGGCCCGAGGCGAACACCACGCCGGCCAGACCGGCCAGGCGCATGAAAGACCGGCGATCGAAATCCTTGTTCATGATGGAAACTCCTGTTTGCCAGGGACCACATGCCCTGTGAACGCAGATACCGCCGCCATGCCACGGACATTCCCGCCAGCCGCCATACCCCTGCACCCTGCCGGGACTTGCCGCCTGACGGGAATAAAACCACGGGCCGGGCGGTAGCAGGACACCATGACAAGGACCCAGGATGAGCGACGAGACCGAGCTTGAGCGCTTCAGCGCGGTGGTGCTGCCGCATCTGGACGCGGCCTACAACGTGGCGCGCTGGCTGACCCGCAACGACCAGGACGCGCAGGACGTGGTGCAGGAGGCCCTGCTGCGCGCGCTGCGCTATTTCGCCTCCTTCCGGGGCGACCAGGTGCGCCCCTGGCTGCTGCAGATCGTGCACCACACCACCTGGAGCTGGCTGCAGAAGAACCGGCCCACCGAACAGGTGCCCTGGCACGACGAAGACGATGAGCCAGCCCAGGCCCAGGCCCCCGAGGAGCTGCAACCGCCGGCCCTGCTGGCACGCAAGATGGACCGTGAACAGATCAACCGGGCGCTGGCCTCGCTGCCGGCCGCCTACCGCGAGGTGCTGGTGCTGCGCGAACTCGAAGACCTGGCCTACAAGGACATCGCCCGCATCGCCGACATCCCGGTGGGCACGGTGATGTCGCGCCTGGCCCGGGCCCGCCGGCTGCTGCGCGAAGCACTGGCCCCCCACGCCCCCCTGTCCTCGACGGAGGCCCCATGACACTGCCCCAAGCCCCCCAGAACCTGCACGCCTTCATCGACGGCGAGCTGCCCCTGTCCGAACGGCTGGCCTTCGAAGACCGCCTGCGCCACGACCCCGGCCTGGCCGCCCAGGTCCAGGAGGAACAGGCCCTGGGCCAGGCCCTGCGTGCCCAGGCCGACTGCCACCGCGCCCCGCCGGGCCTGCTCGAGCGCTTCCAGGCCGAAGCCCGGGCGGGCCAGACGCCGCCGCCCCGGCCCGAACCACGACGACAGCGGCTGCAGGACCTGCTCGAGCGCTGGTTCGCCTGGCGCCCGATGGCCTCGGCCTGCGTGCTGACCAGCGCGCTGTTCCTCGGCCTGCACCTGCTGCTGCAGACCGCGCCGTCGCCCGACGAGCGCCTGGGTGAGGAGGTGGTGGCCAGCCATGTGCGCGCCACCCTGGCGCAGCGCCTGGTCGACATGCCGTCCTCGGACCGCCACACCGTCAAACCCTGGTTGTCGGCACGGCTGGACTACTCGCCGCCGGTGCCCGACCTGCGCGACCAGGGTACGCCGCTGCAGGGCGGGCGCATCGACTACCTGGCCGGGCGGCCGGTGGCCGCCCTGGTCTACCAGCATGGCCAGCATGTGGTGGAAGACTATGTCTGGCCCGATGCGCAGGCCGACCACCCGCTGCAAAGCGGCACGCAGCGTGGCTTCCAATGGGTCCGCTGGACCCGCCAGGGCATGGCGCACTGGCTGGTGTCCGACCTGCAGCCCGATGAGCTGATGACCGTGGCGCAGGCCCTGGCCCAGGCCGGCGCGCCGCGTTGAGCGCCGTCAGTCGCGCTCGCGCAGGCTGCTGCGCAGCGCCTCCAGGTCCAGGACGCGCAGGCCGCCGTACTCGACCCGGATCAACTGCTGTGCCTCGAGATTGCGCAAGGCCTCGTTGACGCGCTGTCGCGACAGCCCCACCAGGTAGGCCAGCTCCTGCTGGGTGATGCGCAACACCTGGCCCACGCCGGGGTAGAGCACCGGGTTGAACAGCGCGGCCAGGCTGCGGGCCACGCGCACATCGGGGTTGTTGAGGCGGTCGATCTCGCGCGCCGCGATGAACTGGCCCAGGCGTTCATTGAGCTGGTTCATCACAAAGCGGTTGAAGCCGATCGAGTGGTCGAGCAGCCAATGGAAACTGTCCACCGGCAGGCCCGCCACCACGCTGCGGCGCAGCGCCTGGATGTTGTAGCGGTACGGTTCGCGCTTGAGCGCCGTGCCCTCGCCGAACCAGCCGCCGGGCGGCACGCCGGTGAAGGTGATGGGATGGCCCTGGGCGCTGTCGGCACTCATCTTCAACAGGCCTTCGACCACGCCGAACCAATAGGTGACCGGCCGCCCCATGCGGCAGATGTAGTCGCCGGCCTCGGCGTCGCCGACCACCAGATGCGGCAGCACCCAGTCGCGCTCGGGCGTCGGCAGCCGGCCCAGCCAGGGGATGCCGGCCAGTTCCTCGGCGGTGGGCGCGCGACGGCGCTGGTGGAGA
Organism: Curvibacter sp.; assembly: GCA_019233055.1. GTDB lineage: Bacteria > Pseudomonadota > Gammaproteobacteria > Burkholderiales > Burkholderiaceae_C > Curvibacter. The sequence goes on along the minus strand of JAFAMV010000084.1, from coordinate 17,917 downwards.
GCGTTTTCAGTGACCATGTCAGTTGTGCGACAACACCCGGGAAACTCCGGTCTAGGGACTACCCGGAAATTGTCGTTGCAATGACAACCGGACGTCAAACTGATCCCTACGATTGCCAAAAACACACGCTGAGCCCTGGCGCAGATCGCCCAGGCCATGCACACGCCCTGACGGCGGCACCTGGGTGGGGCCGCCTTCCCAACGGAGACAAGGAACCGCCATGCAAACCACCTTTCCCCGCCTGCTGCAAAAGCATGCGGCCGAACGGCCCCAAGAGCCGGCGATCCGCGAGAAGGAATACGGCATCTGGCAGACCCACAGCTGGGCCGATCTGAGCCGGCTGGTCGAGCACATCGCCTGCGGCCTGCACCAGGCCGGCCTGCAGCGCGGCGAGCATCTGGTGGTGGTGGGCTCGAACCGCCCGCGCCTGTATGCCACCATGCTGGCCGCCCAGTCGCTGGGCGCGGTGCCGATTCCGCTGTACCAGGACGCGGCGGCCCCCGAATGCGTGTTCCCGATCAACAATGCCGAGGTGCGTTTCTGCCTGGTCGAAGACCAGGAGCAGGTCGACAAGATGCTCGAGGTGCGGGACCAGTGCCCCCAGCTCAGCCACATCTTCTATGACGACCCGCGCGGCCTGCGCAACTACACCGACCCCGGGCTGGGCGCACTCGACGAACTGATCGCAGGCGGTCGGGTCTTTGCCGGCAACCACCCCGACTTCTGGCGCGGCGAGGTCGAACAGGCCCGTCCCGACGACGTGGCCGCCATGTTCTTCACCTCGGGCACCACCGGCAAGCCCAAGGGCGTGGTCCACACCCACGACACCCTGATCAACCGTGCCGAGGCCGGCCAGGAGTTCGACCGCCTCGGCGCACACGAAGAGGTGCTGGCCTACCTGCCGCCGGCCTGGATCGGACAGAACATCTTCAGCTACGCCCAGTGGCTGGTCTGTGGCTACGTGGTCAACTGCCCCGAGTCGGCCTCCACCGTGGCCATCGACCTGCGCGAGGTCGGCCCCACCTACTACTTCGCGCCGCCGCGGGTCTTCGAAGGGCTGCTCACCAGCGTGATGATCCGCATGGAGGATGCCGGCTGGCTCAAGCGCCGGATGTTCCACGCCTGCATGGCCGTCGCCCGGCGCCACGGCCCGGCCCGCATGGACGGCCGCGCGATCGGCCTGCTGGCCAGCCTGCAATACGCCCTGGGCAATCTGCTGGTCTACGGTCCGTTGCGCAACACCCTGGGCCTGTCGCGGGTGCGGGTGGCCTACACCGCCGGCGAGGCGATCGGCCCCGACCTGTTCACCTTCTACCGCTCCATCGGCGTCAACCTCAAGCAACTCTACGGCTCCACCGAGACGGCGGTCTTCGTCTGCCTGCAGCCCGACCACGAGGTCAAGGCCGACACGGTGGGCATCCCCTGCAAGGGGGTGGAGATCCGCGTGGCCGACAACGGCGAGATCCTGGTGCGCTCGCCCGGCCTGCTCAAGGAGTACTACAAGAACCCCGAGGCCACCGCCGAGGTGCTGAGCCCCGAGGGCTGGTACCACACCAGCGACGCCGGCTTCCTCGACGCCTCGGGCCACCTGAAGATCATCGACCGCGTCAAGGACGTGGGCCGCATCAAGGGCGGCGCCAACGACGGTGCCATGTTCGCGCCCAAATACGTCGAGAACAAGCTCAAGTTCTTCCCCCACATCAAGGAGGCGGTGGCCCTGGGCGACGGCCGCGACCGGGTCTGCGTGATGCTCAACATCGATTTCGATGCGGTGGGCAACTGGGCCGAGCGACGCAACCTGCCCTACGCCGGCTACACCGACCTGGCCCAGAAGCCCGAGGTCTACCAGCTGATGCTCGAATGCGTCGAGAAGGTGAACGCCGACCTGGCCACCGACGCGCTGCTGGCCGGCTCGCAGATCAGCCGCTTCCTGGTGCTGCACAAGGAGCTCGACGCCGACGACGGCGAACTCACCCGCACCAACAAGGTCCGGCGCGGCTTCATCGGCGAGAAATACGCGGTGCTGGTGGACGCGCTGTACGACGGCCGCAGCGAGCAGTACATCGAGACCCAGGTCAAGTTCGAGGACGGCCGCACCGGCTCGGTCAGCGCCACGCTGAAGCTCTCGGACGCCAGGACCTTCGCCCCGGTGAAGACCGCCGCCTGAGCCCCCGGAACCGAACACCATGAGCACCAAAAAGATCGGCGACGTCATCCTGGACGTCAAGAACATCAGCCTGAGATTCGGCGGCGTGAAAGCCCTGACCGACATCTCCTTCAATGTGCGCGAGCACGAGATCCGCTCGATCATCGGGCCCAACGGCGCGGGCAAGAGCTCGATGCTGAACTGCATCAACGGCGTGTACAGCCCCTCCGAGGGCTCGATCACCTTCCGCGGCCGGACCTTCGACCACATGAACTCGCGCCAGGTGGCCGAGATGGGCGTGGCCCGCACCTTCCAGAACCTGGCCCTGTTCAAGGGCATGAGCGTGCTCGACAACATCATGTCAGGACGCAACCTGAAGATCCGGAGCAACCTGCTGCTGCAGGCGCTGCGCATCGGCCCGGCCGAGCGCGAAGAGATCCGCCACCGCGAAGCGGTCGAACGCATCATCGACTTCCTCGAGATCCAGGCCTACCGCAAGACCCCCGTGGGGCAGTTGCCCTACGGCCTGCAAAAGCGCGTCGACCTCGGCCGCGCCCTGGCCATGGAGCCCCAGGTGCTGCTGCTCGACGAACCCATGGCCGGCATGAACGTGGAAGAGAAGCAGGACATGTGCCGCTTCATCCTCGATGTGAACGACGAGTTCGGCACCACCATCGTGCTCATCGAGCACGACATGGGCGTGGTGATGGACATCTCGGACCGCGTGGTGGTGCTCGACTACGGCAAGAAGATCGGCGACGGCGCCCCCGATGAAGTGCGCCGCAACGAAGACGTGATCCGGGCCTACCTCGGCACCTCGCACTAGACAAGGACCGCGACCATGGGATTTTTTCTCGAGACCCTCACCGGCGGCCTGATGGCCGGCATGCTGTATTCGCTGGTGGCGCTGGGCTTTGTGCTGATCTTCAAGGCCTCGGGCGTTTTCAATTTCGCCCAGGGCGCGATGGTGCTGTTCGCCGCGCTGGCGATGGCCCGGCTGGCCGAATGGATTCCGGGCTGGACCGGCATCGCCAACCCGGTGGCGGCCAACCTGCTGGCCTTCGTCGGGGCCGGCGCCGTCATGTTCGTGGTGGCCTGGGCGGTCGAACGCCTGGTGCTGCGCCACTTGGTCAACCAGGACGGCGCCACCCTGCTGATGGCCACCCTGGGCATCACCTACTTCCTCGAAGGCCTGGGCCAGAGCCTGTTCGGCGGCGACGTCTACAAGATCGACATCGGCATGCCCAAGGACCCGCTCTTCGTGCTCGATTCGGTCTTCCCGGGCGGCGTGCTGATCAACCAGGAGGACGTGGTGGCCGCCTGCATCGCCGCTGCGCTGGTGGCCGCGCTGAGCCTCTTCTTCCAGAAGACCGCCACCGGCCGCGCCCTGCGCGCGGTGGCCGACGACCACCAGGCCGCCCAGTCGATCGGCATTCCGCTGAACCGCATCTGGGTCATCGTCTGGTGCGTGGCCGGGGTGGTCGCCCTGGTGGCCGGCATGATCTGGGGCAGCAAGCTCGGCGTGCAGTTCTCGCTGTCCACCGTGGCCCTGCGCGCGCTGCCGGTGGTGATCCTAGGCGGCCTGACCTCGGTGCCCGGCGCCATCATCGGCGGCCTGATCATCGGCGTCGGCGAGAAACTCTCCGAGGTCTACCTCGGCCCCTTCGTCGGCGGCGGCATCGAGATCTGGTTCGCCTATGTGCTGGCCCTGGTCTTCCTCCTCTTCAGACCCCAAGGGTTGTTTGGAGAGAAGATCATCGATCGCGTCTGAGCCCCACAACAAGAACACCAGGAGACACACCATGCTCTACCGCGAAAACGGCCAGTTCAAGACCAGCTACCGGGCCGACCAGCAGATCTTTCCGATCGCCCAGGACCGGTTCTTCATCTTCGCCCTGCTCGCCGTGGCCTTCATCGGGGTGCCGCTGGTGGCCAGCGACTACCTGTTCCAGGCCATCCTGATCCCCTTCGTCATCATGTCGCTGGCCGCACTCGGGGTGAACATCCTGGTCGGCTACTGCGGGCAGATCTCGCTGGGCTCGGGGGCCTTCATGGCGGTGGGCGCCTATGGGGCCTACAACTTCTTCGCCCGGGTGCCGGGCCTGCCCCTGATCGTGACGCTGATCCTCGGCGGCCTGTGCGCGATGCTGTTCGGAATCGTGTTCGGCCTGCCCAGCCTGCGCGTGAAGGGCCTGTACCTGGCGGTGGCCACGCTGGCGGCGCAGTTCTTCAGCGACTGGATGTTCCTGCGCATCAAGTGGTTCACGCTCGACAACTCCTCGGGCTCGGTGGCGGTGTCCAACCTGCAGGTCTTCGGCCTGCCGCTGGACAGCGACATCGCCAAGTACCTGTTCTGCCTGAGCCTGCTGGTGCTGCTGGCGCTGGCGGCCAAGAACCTGGTGCGCGGCGCCATCGGCCGCGAATGGATGGCCATCCGAGACATGGACGTCGCCGCCGCCGTGATCGGCATCCGGCCCATGTACGCCAAGCTCAGCGCCTTCGCGGTCAGCTCCTTCATCGTCGGCGTGGCCGGCGCCCTGTGGGCCTTCTTCTACCTCGGCGCCTGGGAGCCCGGCGCCTTCTCGGTGGACCTGTCCTTCAAGCTGCTGTTCATGGTGATCATCGGCGGCCTGGGTTCGGTCATGGGCAGCTTCTTCGGCGCCGCCTTCATCGTGGTGCTGCCGATCGCGTTGAACCAGCTGCTGCCCTTCCTGGCCCGGCTCAGCGGCCACGAGATCACCACCACCGCAGGCTCGCATGCCGAGCTGATGATCTTCGGCGGCCTGATCGTCTGGTTCCTCATCGTCGAGCCGCACGGCCTGGCCAAGCTCTGGTCCACCGCCAAGCAGAAGCTGCGCCTGTGGCCCTTCCCGCATTGAGCGCCCCGCCCCGTTTTTACAGTCCGTCCCGAGCATCCTCCAACCCATCCAGGAGACCCCTCATGAAGCTTCGTCAACTCGCTCTCGCCACCACCCTGGCCCTGTGCGGTGCCTCGGCCTTGATCGGCAGCGCGGCCGTCGCGCAGCAGGCCAAGGAGCAGTACATCCCGGTGCTGTCCTACCGCACCGGCCCCTACGCCCCCAACGGCACGCCGATCGCCAACGGCACGGTCGACTACTACAAGCTGGTCAACGCCCGGGGCGGGGTGAACGGCGTGAAGATCCTGTTCGAGGAATGCGAGACCGGCTACGACACCGCCCGCAGCGTCGAATGCTACGAGCGCCTCAAGGGCGCCCACGGCGGCGCCTCGGTGGTGCAGCCCTGGTCCACCGGGGCCACCTTCGCCATCACCGAGAAGGCCCCGGCCGACAAGATCCCGCTGGTGACCCTGGGTTACGGCCGCAGCGAAAGCGCCGACGGCTCGGTGTTCAAATGGAATTTCCCGCTGGCTGGCAACTACTGGGTGGCCGGCGACGTGATCGTGCAGGCCATCGGCAAGCGCGAGGGCGGGCTCGACAAGCTCAAGGGCAAGAAGATCGCCCTGGTCTACCACGACAGCCCCTTCGGCAAGGAGTCCCTGCCCATCCTGCAGGAGCGCGCGAAGATGCACGGCTTCGAGCTGCAGCTGCTACCGGTCACCGCACCCGGCGTCGAGCAGAAGGCCACCTGGCTGCAGGTGCGCCAGGCGCGCCCCGACTATGTGGTGCTCTGGGGCTTCGGGGTGATGAACTCCACCGCCCTCAAGGAGGCCCAGGCCACCGGCTTCCCGCGCGACAAGATGTATGGCGTGTGGTGGTCGGGCGCCGAACCCGATGTGCGCGACGTGGGCGACGGCGCCAAGGGCTACAACGCGGTGGCCCTGCAAAACAGTGCCGACTTCGACGCCAAGCTGGTCAAGGAGGCCCTGGCCACCCTGCACGACAAGGGCCAGGGCACCGGCCCGCGTGAAGAGGTCGGCCAGGTGCTGTGGCTGCGCGGCGCCATGAGCGCCATGCTGACGGTCGAGGGCATCCGCGCGGCCCAGGAACGCTTCGGCAAGGGCAAGGTCATGACCGGCGAGCAGGTCCGCTGGGGGCTTGAAAACCTCAACCTGACCCAGGCCAAGCTCGACGCACTGGGTTTTGGCGGCGTGCTGCGCCCCATCAGCACCTCGTGCCAGGACCACATGGGCGCCTCCTGGGCCCGCATCGAGACCTGGGACGGCAAGGCCTGGAAGATCAGCAGCGACTGGATGCAGGGCGATGAGCAGATCATCAAGCCCATGGTCAAGGCCACCGCCGCCAAGTACGCGGCCGAGAAGAAGCTGACGCCGCGCACCCCGGCCGACTGCCAGTCCTGAGGCCACGCCCAGAAGGCCCCGGCGCGGACAGCCCTGCCGCCGCGCCGGCCCCACAGCCCCCACCGCAAGCGCCATGAACCCCTCCCACATCGTTCTCAATGTCAACGGCATCGAGGTCATCTACAACCACGTGATCCTGGTGCTCAAGGGCGTGTCCCTGAAAGTGCCCGAAGGCGGCATCGTGGCCCTGCTCGGCGGCAACGGCGCGGGCAAGACGACCACGCTGCGCGCCATCTCCAACCTGCTGCAGGGTGAGCGCGGCGAGGTCACCAAGGGCTCGATCGAGCTGCGCGGCGAGCGCATCGAGAACCTCAGCCCGGCCGAGCTGGTGCGCCGCGGCGTGGTCCAGGTGATGGAGGGGCGGCACTGTTTCGCCCACCTGAGCATCGAGGAAAACCTCATGACCGGCTCCTACACCCGCAGCGACAGGGGCGAGATCGCCGCCAACCTCGAGAAGGTCTACAACTACTTTCCGCGCCTCAAGACCCGACGTACCTCACAGGCGGCCTACACCTCGGGCGGCGAACAGCAGATGTGCGCCATCGGCCGCGCCCTGATGGCCAACCCCAGCATGGTGCTGCTCGACGAGCCCTCGATGGGTCTGGCCCCGCAGATCGTCGAAGAGGTGTTCAACATCGTCAAGGACCTCAACAGCAAGGAAAAGGTCACCTTCCTGCTGGCCGAGCAGAACACCAACATGGCACTCAAGTACGCCGACTATGGCTACATCATGGAAAGCGGCCGCGTCGTGATGGATGGCGCGGCCGCCGATCTCGCCAGCAACGAAGACGTGAAGGAGTTCTACCTGGGCGTCGGCGGCGGCGAGCGCAAGAGCTTCAAGGACGTCAAGAGCTACAAGCGCCGCAAGCGCTGGCTGGCCTGAAACCCGGACCACCGCCCTCCCCCACAGGACTACGCCATGACTTCTTTCTACGACGCATTGGAAACCCGCTCGCCGGCCGAGCGCGAGGCCACGCTGCTGGCCGCCCTGCCCCATCTGGTGGCCCACGCGCAGGCCCATGCCCCGGCCTTCGCGCAGTTGCTGGCCGGCGTGGACCCCCACACCGTCCGCAGCCGCGACGCCCTGGCCCGCCTGCCGGTCACCCGCAAGCATGAGTTGCTCGCGCAACAGAAGGCCTCGCGCGAGGCCGGAGGCAATGTCTTCGGGGGCTTCAGCGCCCTGGGCTTCGGCACCGGCATGCCAAGGGTCTTCGCCAGCCCCGGCACGCTGTACGAACCCGAGGGCACCCGGCGCGACTACTGGCGCATGGCGCGCGCCATGCATGCCGCCGGCTTCCGCCCCGGCGAACTGATCCACAACAGCTTCAGCTACCACTTCGTCCCGGCCGGCTCGATGATGGAGACCGGCGCCCATGCCCTGGGCTGCACCGTGTTCCCCGGCGGGACCGGCCAGACCGAACAGCAGGCCCAGGCCATCGCCGAACTGGCACCGGCCGGCTACATCGGCACGCCCAGCTTTCTGAAGATCCTGGTCGAGAAGGCCGCCGAGCTGGGCCTGGCCCTGCCCAGCCTGCGCAAGGCCCTGGTCAGCGGCGAGGCCTTCCCGCCCTCGCTGCGCGACTGGCTGCAGGAGCGCGGCATCGCCGGCTACCAGTGCTATGCCACCGCCGACCTGGGCCTGATCGCCTACGAGACCCCGGCGCGCGAAGGCCTGGTGCTCGATGAGGGGGTGATCGTCGAGATCGTGCGTCCCGGCACCGGCGACCCGGTGCCCGAAGGCGAGGTGGGCGAACTGGTGGTGACCACGCTGAACCCCGACTACCCGCTGATCCGCTTCGGCACCGGCGACCTCTCGGCGGTGCTGCCCGGGCACTGCCCCAGCGGCCGCAGCAACACCCGCATCAAGGGCTGGATGGGGCGCGCCGACCAGACCACCAAGGTGCGCGGCATGTTCGTCCACCCGGGCCAGGTGGCCGAGATCGCCCGGCGCTTTCCGCAGGTGCTGCGCGCCCGCCTGGTGGTCAGCGGCGAGATGGCCAACGACCAGATGGTGCTCCAGGTCGAGACCACCGAACTGGCGGAAGGCCTGGCCCTGCGCCTGGCCGACACCATCCGCGAGGTGACCAAGCTGCGCGGCGAGGTCGAGCTGGTCAATCCGGGCAGCCTGCCCAACGACGGCAAGGTGATCGAGGACGCGCGCAGCTACCGCTGAGCCCGCCCCCGCCGAAATGCCCCGGGGCCGCTCCGGCCCGATCCGGATGAACCCGCTGCGGCGGGTGCTCCCGCTGGCGTCAGCACGCCGCAGCGTCTACGTAGTTCCCGCGATACCGGCGCCGGCAATACACCTTTAGCATCATGTATTTACAAAACAGATACATACGCTGTCACACCTGACCCGTTCACCACTCATCGCCTGAATCCCCTGTCCCGGGGGAACTTCATGCCGCCACGCGCCCCCGAGGCCGTGGCGGCTTTTTTTGCCTGTACGCCCCTGTCGCGGACGGCACAAAGCCTAGTACGCCAGCCCGGAAATAACGAAACATGAAATCGCGTCTTCGCACGCCGGGCGGCGTTGCAAATCCTCGCGATAGCTTCGGCTATCGCTGCGGTTTGCGCCTTGCCCCGCGCGCGAATCCATCGATTTCATCGTGGTCCGCTATCTCCGGGCTGGCGTACTAGGGCAAACCCCTCCCCCCCGGGGGACCGAGGTCGATAGGATTTTGACCACCGCCCGGACCTTCCCAGTCCGCTGTCACCTGATTCCGGGCATCCCCCGCCGTCCTTTTCCGGAGACTTCCCCCATGCCCCGTTCCCACGTCCGCCCCCTGGCTCAGCGGCGCTTCTGGCTGGCCGCCGCCCTGACGGCCCCCCTGGCCCTGCTGGCAGCGCCTGCGGCCCAGGCCGACAGTGCCTGGCCCGGCAAGCCGGTGCGCATCGTGGTGCCGTTCGCCCCCGGCGGCACCACCGACCTGCTGGCCCGTGCCATGGCACCCGAGCTGCAGAAGGCCTTCGGCCAGAGTTTCATCGTCGACAACCGCACCGGCGCCGGCGGCAACGTGGGCGCCGACATCGTGGCCAAATCGGCGCCCGACGGCTACACCCTGCTCATGGGCACCGTGGGCACGCACGGCATCAACCGGGCGCTCTACGGCAAGCTGCCCTTCGACCCGATCAAGGACTTCGCCCCCATCACCCTGGTGGCGGCCGTGCCGAACGTGATGGAGATGAATGCCGACAAGGCCAAGGCCCTGGGCATCCACAACGTGCAGGACTTCATCCGTGTGGCCAAGGCCAACCCGGGCAAGCTCAACATGGCGTCGAGCGGCAACGGCACCTCGATCCATCTGGCCGGCGAACTGTTCAAGAGCATGACCGGCACCTACCTGATCCACTTCCCCTACCGGGGCTCGGGCCCGGCGCTGATGGACATGGTCAGCGGCAACATGGACGTGATGTTCGACAACCTGCCCTCGTCGCTGCAGCAGATCCGGGCCGGCAAACTCACCGCACTGGCCGTGACCAGCGCCCAGCGCTCACCGGCCTTGCCCGACGTGCCGACCGTCGAAGAAGCCGGCGGCCCCAGCCTCAAGGGCTACGAGGCCAGCTCCTGGTTCGGCCTGCTGGCACCGGCCGGCACCCCGCCCGAGATCGTCAACCGCATCCAGCAGGAGGTGGCCAAGGCCCTCTCCACCCCGGCCGTCAAGGACAAGCTCCAGGCCCAGGGCGCCATCCCCAGCGGCAACACGCCGCAGGAGTTCGCCAAGCTCATCGACAGCGAGCACAAGAAATGGGCCCAGGTGGTCAAGGTCTCGGGCGCCAAGGTCGACTGACCACCCGCCCCCTCAGACGCCCCAGGTCACATCGTGCGCCTCGGCCTCCGAGCGGCGCAGCATGTCGATGAAGGGCGCCACGCGCTGGCGCAGCGACACCGCCTGCGGTCGGCGCGTGTCCTCATCCTCCTCGGGCTGCTCGGCCCGGCGCTGGGCCGCCAGCGCATCCTCGGCCGCCACCGCCGACTCCAGCGCCCCGACCGCCGCAGCGATCTGCGAGTACAGGATGATGCCCTGGGGCCCCGGGGTCTTGCCGATGATCTCGAGCACCCGGCGACCGACCGGCTCGAGCATGATCAGGTCGCCGGTCGACTTGGATTTGAATTTGTAGAGCATGGGGTCTTCGCTTCCCGGGCGGCAAGCCGCCGCCCACCCCTGATTCTGCCCGCCTCCACCCCGTCGGCACCGCACATCCCTCCGGGAAAACCCCATATCGCCTATTTTGTTTATGTCTAAACTATTTAGACATGAACATCCTCTGCATTGGCGGCGGCCCCGCCGGACTCTATTTCGCCCTGCTGATGAAACGGCAGAACCCGGCGCACCGCGTCACGGTGGTGGAGCGCAACCGCCCGCACGACACCTTCGGCTGGGGGGTGGTGCTGAGCGACCAGACCCTGGACAAGCTGCGCGAAGCCGATGCCCCCAGTGCCGAGCTGATCGGCGACGCCTTCAACCACTGGGACGACATCGAGGTCTTCTTCAAGGGCCGCAGCCTGCGCTCCACCGGCCACGGCTTCTGCGGCATCGGGCGCCGGCACCTGCTCAACATCCTGCAGGACCGCTGCCAGGCGGTCGGCGTCGAGCTGGTCTTCGAGACCGAGGTCACCGACCACGAGGCCCTGGCGGCGCAATACGGCGCCGATCTGGTGATCGCCAGCGACGGCCTCAACAGCCGCATCCGCAGCGCCTACCAGGCCAGCTACCAACCCGACATCGACACCCGCCGCTGCCGCTTCGTCTGGCTGGGCACGAAGAAGACCTTCGATGCCTTCACCTTCGCCTTCGAAAAGACCGAACACGGCTGGTTCCAGGCCCACGCCTACAAGTTCAACGACGACACCTCGACCTTCATCGTCGAGACCCCCGAGTCCGTCTGGAAGGCGCACGGCATCGACCAGATGTCGCAGGAAGAGGGCGTCGCCTTCTGCGAGCGCCTGTTTGCGCGCTACCTCGACGGCCACGCGCTGATCAGCAATGCCAAGCACCTGCGCGGCTCGGCCATCTGGATCAACTTCCCGCGGGTGATCTGCAAGACCTGGGTGCACCGCGCCGAGATCGGCGGCCGCCAGGTGCCGGTGGTGCTGATGGGCGACGCCGCCCACACCGCCCACTTCTCGATCGGCAGCGGCAGCAAGCTGGCCCTCGAGGACGCCATCGACCTGGCGCGCGAATTCGAGGCCGCCAGCCACAGCGGCGCCGGCATGGCCGAGGTGCTGCAGGGCTATGAGGCGCGCCGCAGCATCGAGGTGCTGAAGATCCAGAACTCGGCGCGCAACTCCACCGAATGGTTCGAGAACGTCGAACGCTATGCCGGCATGGAGATCGAGCAGTTCTACTACTCGCTGCTGACCCGCTCGCAGCGCATCAGCCACGAGAACCTGCGCCTGCGCGACCCGGCCTGGCTGCAGGGCTTCGAGTCCTGGCTCGCCAAGGGGGCGGCGGTGCCGCCGATGTTCACCCCCCTCCAGGTGCGCGGCGCCACGCTCAAGAACCGCGTGCTGGTCTCGCCCATGGCCACCTACAGCGCCGTCGAGGGCGTGGTGCAGGACTTCCACCTGGTGCACCTGGGCGCCCGTGCGCTGGGCGGGGCGGCCCTGGTGATGGTCGAGATGACCAGCCCCAGCCCCGAAGGCCGCATCACCCCCGGCTGCCCGGGCCTGTGGAACGAGGCCCAGGCCGACGCCCTGCGGCGCATCGTCGACTTCGTGCATGGCCAGAGCAGCGCCCTCATCGGTCTGCAGCTCGGCCACAGCGGCCCCAAGGGATCGACCCAGCGCGGCTGGGAGGCCATCGACGAACCCCTGCCCGGTGCCGATGGCTCCGGCAGCCCCGGCGCCGCCCCCAACTGGCCCCTGCTGGCCGCCAGCGCCCTGCCCTATGGCGAACAGAACCAGATCCCGCAGGCCATGACGCGCGCCGACATGGACCGGGTGCGCGACGATTTCGTCGCCGCCACCCGGCGCGCGGCCGCCGCCGGCTTCGACTGGCTGGAGCTGCACTGCGCCCACGGCTATCTGCTGTCCTCCTTCCTCACACCGCTGAGCAACCTGCGCCGCGACGACTACGGCGGCTCGCTGGAAAACCGCTGCCGCTTCCCGCTCGAAGTCTTCAGCGCCATGCGCGAGGCCTGGCCGGCCGGGCGGCCCATGAGCGTGCGCATCTCGGCCCACGACTGGGTCAGCGGCGGCAACACCGCCGACGAGGCGGTGGCGATTGCCCGCCTGTTCAAGGCCGCCGGCTGCGACGTGATCGACGTGTCCTCGGGCCAGACCTCGCGCGCCGCGCGCCCGGTCTACGGCCGCATGTACCAGACGCCGTTTGCCGACCGCATCCGCAACGAAGCCGGCATCCTGACCATCGCGGTGGGCGCGATCAGCGAAGCCGACCATGTCAACAGCATCATCGGCGCCGGCCGGGCCGACCTCTGCGCGGTGGCCCGCCCCCACCTGGCCGACCCGGCCTGGACCCTGCACCAGGCCGCCCTGCTCGACTGCAGCACCCGCCCGGCGGTCGACTGGCCGCGCGCCTACGACAGCGGCCGCGACCAGCTCTACCGCGAGACCCGCCGCCTCAAGGAGCAGCGCGCCGCCGCCGAAGGCGGCACGCACTGACCCCTCACCCACTCCACACCCCCAGGCCATGAAGCACTACATCCGCCCCGACAACCCCATGCACCCCCAGTACGCCGCGCTGGGCCGTTACACCGCCCGGCACTTCGACTGGGCCTTCGATGCCGCCAGCGGCGTGGCCCGGCTGACGCTGAACCGGCCCGAACGCAAGAACCCGCTGACCTTCGAGTCCTATGCCGAGCTGCGCGACCTGTTCCATGCGCTGCGCCTGGCCAAGGACGTGAAGGCGGTGGTCATCGCGGGCGCCGGCGGCAACTTCTGCAGCGGCGGCGATGTGCACGACATCATCGGTCCGCTGACCCGCATGAGCATGCCCGAGCTGCTCGAATTCACCCGCATGACCGGCGACCTCGTGAAGTCCATGCGCTTGTGCCCGCAACCCCTGATCGCCGCCATCGACGGCATCTGCGCCGGCGCCGGCGCCATGATGGCCCTGGCCTGCGACCTGCGGCTGGGCTCGCCGGCCGCCAAGACAGCCTTCCTGTTCACCCGCGTCGGCCTGGCCGGCGCCGACATGGGCGCGTGCTCGCTGCTGCCGCGCCTGATCGGCCAAGGCCGGGCCTCCGAGCTGCTGTTCAGCGGCCGCGCCATGGGGGCCGACGAGGGCCTGGCCTGGGGCTTCTTCAACGCCCTGCACCGCCAGGACGCCCTGCTGGACGAGGCCCAGAAACTGGCCACCGGCCTGGCCCAGGGCCCCACCTTCGCCCACGGCATGACCAAGACCATGCTGAACCAGGAATGGGCCATGACGCTGGAGCAGGCCATCGAGGCCGAGGCCCAGGCCCAGGCCATCTGCATGCAGACCCAGGACTTCCGCCGCGCCTACGAAGCCTTTGCGGCCCGGCAGAAACCCGTCTTCCAGGGAGATTGAGATGAGCACCTCCAGCCCCTGGCCGGCGCGCCCGGACACGCGCCACAGCGTCCTGCCTTTCTTCGACAACAGCCACCGGCAACTGCTCGAGGGCCTGCTGCCCTGGACCGAGGCCCAGCAAGTGGACGAGCGCGATGACCGCGCCGCCTGCCGCGAATGGGTCCGCCGCCTGGGTTCGGCCGGCTGGCTGCGCTATTGCGTGCCGGCGGCCCATGGCGGCGTGCTGCCCCAGCTCGACTCGCGCGCCCTGGTGCTGCTGCGCGAGACCCTGGCCTACCACTCGCCGCTGGCCGACTTCGCCTTTGCCATGCAGGGCCTGGGCAGCGGCGCCATCACCCTGGCCGGCAGCCCGGCCCAGCAGGCACGCTGGCTGCCCGGCGTGGCGCGCGGCGAGAAGATCGCGGCCTTCGCCCTCAGCGAACCCGAGGCCGGCTCCGACGTGGCCGCCATCGCCACCACCGCCGCCGAAGTCCACCCCGACGAAGGCAGCGGCCCCCACGGCCACCACTACCGGCTGCAGGGCTGCAAGACCTGGATCAGCAATGGCGGCCTGGCCGACTTCTATTGCGTCTTTGCCCGCACCGGCGATGCGCCGGGCAGCCGGGGGCTGTCGGCCCTGGTGGTCGAGGCCGACGCGCCCGGGCTCGACAGTTCGGAGCACCTGCAGGTGATGGCGCCCCACCCGCTGGGCACGCTGCGCTTCGAGGGCTGCCGCGTCGGCCCCGAGGCCCTGCTGGGCGCGGCGGGCAGCGGCTTCAAGCTGGCCATGCAGACCCTGGACATCTTCCGTCCCTCGGTGGCCGGTGCGGCCCTGGGCATGGCCCGTCGGGCGCTGGCCGAGGCCGTGGCCCATGCGCGCCAGCGCCGCATGTTCGGCGCCACGCTGGCCGATTTCCAGCTCACCCAGGCCCGCCTCGGCGAGATGGCCGCGCTGATCGAAGCCGGCGCACTGCTCACCTACCGGGCCGCCTGGTTGCGCGACACAGGCGCCCCGCAGGCCCAGCGCACCGTCGCGGCGGCCACGGCCAAGATGGTCGCCACCGAGAACGCCCAGAAGGTCATCGACATGGCCCTGCAGATGCACGGCGGGCTGGGTGTGCTGGTGGGCCGCAAGGTCGAGAGCCTGTACCGCGACATCCGCGCGCTGCGCATCTATGAGGGCGCCACCGAGGTGCAGCAGCTCATCATCGGAAAATCACTGCTGCAGGGCTGAACCATGCGTGCACCCACACCCCACACCCCAGAGGCCGCCCTGGCCCCCAGCGCCCAGACCGACCGTTTCGTCCATGACCGCCTGCCGCCGCCCGAACAATGGCCGCGTCTGCTGCTCGACGGGCTCGATCTGCCGGCGCGCTGCAACCTGGTCGAGGAACTGCTGGACCGCGCCGCCGAGCGCGGCTGGGCGCAGCGGCCTCTGCTGCGCTCGGCCCAGGCGACGTTCAGCTACGCCGAGGTGCGCGAACGCGTCGACCGCATCGCCCAGCTGCTGACCCGTGTGCACGGCCTGCTGCCGGGCCAGCGGGTGCTGCTGCGCGGGGGCAACTCGATCGGCATGGCGCTGGCCTGGCTGGCCGTGGTCAAGGCCGGCGGCGTGGCCGTGGCCACCATGCCCCTGCTGCGCGCCACCGAACTCGGCGACATCATCGACAAGTCCCGGCCCCGGCTGGCGATCTGCGACGCCCGGCTGCTCGATGAGCTGCGCCAGGCCCAGGCGTTGCACCCGGTGCTGGAGCAGGTGCTGCACTTCGGCGCGGCCGGCGACGCCGCCGACCTGGGCGCCCAGGCCGCCACCCAGCCCGCGCACTTCGAGCCCTGCCCCACCGCCGCCACCGACATCGCGCTGCTGGCCTTCACCTCGGGCACCACCGGCAAGCCCAAGGCCGCCATCCACAGCCACCGCGACGTGCTGGCCGCCTGCCAGGCCTGGCCGCGCCAGGTGCTGCGGGCCAGCCCCGACGACATCGTGGTCGGCTCGCCGCCGCTGGCCTTCACCTTCGGCCTCGGCGGCCTGCTGATCTTCCCGATGGCTGCGGGCGCATCGGTCTACTTCCCGGACGCCGGCTACACCCCGGAAGGGCTGGTGCGCACCATCCGCGAGATCGGCGCCACGCTGTGCTACACCGCACCGACCTTCTACCGGCTCATGGCTCCCTTCGCCAAGGCGCTGGGCGTGCCCAGCCTGCGCGCCTGCATCAGCGCCGGCGAGGCCCTGCCCGACGCCACGCGGCGGCTCTGGGCCGAGGCCACCGGCATCGAGATGAGCGACGGCATCGGCGCCACCGAGATGTTCCACATCTTCATCGCCACCCAGGACGGCGAGGTGCGGCGCGGCCCGCATGGCACCGCCATCGGCCGTGTGGTGCCGGGCTACCAGGCCAAGGTGGTCGACGATGCGGGCCGCGAGCTGCCGCGCGGGCAGGTCGGCAAGCTGGCGGTGATCGGCCCCACCGGCTGCCGCTACCTCGACGATGAACGCCAGCGCAACTATGTGAAGGACGGCTGGAACTACCCCGGCGACGCCTTCGTGCAGGACGAGGACGGCTACTTCTTCTACCAGGCCCGCGACGACGACATGATCATCACCGCCGGCTACAACGTCGGCGGCCCCGAGGTCGAAGACGTCCTGCTGCGCCATCCGGCGGTGGCGGAATGCGCGGTGATCGGTATCCCCGACGCCGAACGGGGCATGGTGGTCAAGGCCTTCTGCGTGCTCAAACCCGGACACGAGGGCGACGCCGCGATGGTGCGCGCCCTGCAGGAGCATGTGAAGGCCGGCATCGCCCCCTACAAATACCCGCGGCAGATCGAATTCCGCGCCAGCCTGCCGCGCACCGAGACCGGCAAGCTGCAGCGCTTCAAACTCAAAGAGACACCCGAGAAACCAAAGCCATGATGCAACACCTGCAACCGCCCGGCTGGGCGCCCGCCAAGGGCTATGCCAACGGCGTCGCCGCCCGCGGCACCCTGATCTTCGTCGGCGGCCAGATCGGCTGGAACGCCCAACAGCAGTTCGAGACCGACGACTTCATCGCCCAGACACGCCAGGCCCTGCTCAATGTGCGCGAGGTGCTGCAGGCCGGCGGCGCCGGCCCCGAGCACATGGCCCGCATGACCTGGTACATCGTCGACCGCGCCGAGTACAACGCCCGGCTCAAGGAGCTGGGCGTGGCCTACCGTGAGGTCATGGGCCGGAATTTCCCGGCCATGAGCTGCGTCCAGGTCGCCGCCCTGGTCGAGGCGCGCGCCAAGGTCGAGATCGAGGTCACGGCCGTGCTGCCCGACGCCTGAGCCGCCACGCCCGCCGCTGTGAAGGCGGTGCAAAGTCAGCCCGGAACCCCAAAAAACTTGATTCACCTCAAGTTTCCCTGGCGGCGGGCGCCTTACCGTTGCAGTCAAGAGCAGGCCGCCCCAGGCGGTCACCCACCCCAGCGCCATGACTGCAACCCCATCCTGTGCCGCCCCGCCCGTCGAGGCCATCGTCGCCACCGGCCTGAGCAAATGGTTCGGTGAGGGCGAGACCCACACCGTGGCGGTGGACAAGGTCCACTTCACCGCGCACTTCGGCGAGATGGTCTTCATCGTCGGCCCTTCGGGCAGCGGCAAGACCACCTTCCTGTCGATGATCTCCGGCATCCTGCGGCCCAATGAGGGGTCGGTGCAGGTCAAGGGCCGCGACATCTGGCAGATGAGCAATGACGAACTGGCCGGGTTCCGCCTCCACACCCTGGGCTTCGTGTTCCAGGACTTCCACCTGTTCCCGCGCCTGAGCACCGCCGAGAACGTCGCCATCCCGCTGATCCTGCGCGGGCAGGACTGGGACGAGGCGGTGGCGGCCGGCCGCAAGATGCTGGAGGTGGTGAACCTGTCGCGGCGCGCCGACGTGCTGCCGGTCAAGCTCTCGGGCGGCGAGCAGCAGCGCGTGGCGATCGCGCGCGCCATCGTCGGCAGCCCCGAGATCCTGGTGCTGGACGAGCCGAC
>JAFAMV010000077.1 GCA_019233055.1 Curvibacter sp. | reverse complement strand
CGAAATGCAGTTGCGACTCGGGCCAGCCGGCCGATCGCGCCTGGCCCAGCACCGTGTCCATGAAGCCCCGGGGGCCGCAGACGTAGAGCTGGGTGCCGGCCTGGGGCTGGGCCAGCGTGGCGGCGATGTCCAGGCGCTGCTCGGCGGCGCCGTCGTCGAAATGCAGCTGTACATGGCCGGCCAGATCCGGCTCGGCCAGGCGTGGCAGGAAGGCGGCCTGGGCCTGCGAGCGGGCGCAGTAGTGCAAGGTGAAGCGCCGCCCGGCGGCGGCCAGGTGCTTGGCCATGCTGAGCAGCGGCGTGATGCCGATGCCGCCGGCCAGCAGCAGGCTGTCGCCGGCCTCGCCGTCGAGCGGGAAATGGTTCTTCGGCGCGCTGACGGTCAGCGTCTGGCCCTCTTGCAGCAGCTCGTGCACCGCCTGCGAGCCGCCCCGCGAGGCCGGGTCGCGCAGCACGCCGAGCTGGTAGGCGGGCCCGTCGAAGGGGCCGTTGCACAGCGAATACGAGCGCACCAGCCCGTTGGGCAGGTGCAGGTCGACATGGGCGCCGGGGCTGAAGGGCGGCAGCCGCTGCCCGGGCAGGGCACTGAGTTCGAGGCTGCAGATCTGGGATGTTTCGGCGCGTTTGCGGCTCAGGAGCACGCTCAGGGTCGGTGTGTTCATGGGGTCGGGCTGGGGTCGGGCTGGGGTCGGGCTTCAGGGGGTCGCTTGTTCGGCCTGGATCAGGCGGTCCAGTATTTTGCGGGCCTGCACGCCGCCGGCGTCGATGTTGAGCATCAGCAGCGCCCGCTCGGGCCAGCGCAGCAGGTTCTGTTGCTGGCGCTCGAGCATCTCGCGGTCTTCGGCAAAGATCGCGCCCTGGCCCTGGCGGATGCTGTCGGTGAGGGTCGGGTCGCGGGGCTTGAAGTGGCGCGCCATGCCCCAGAAGTACCAGATCGAGGTCTCGGTCTCAGGGGTGATGAAGTCGACCACGATGCTGGACGCCTTGGCCTCGGCAGGCGCCTCGTAGCCGCCCCGGCCGGCCAGGGCGACGCCGACCTCGATCAGCACATGGCTGGGCGGGGTGAAGTGGCAGATCTGCCAGCGGTCCACCGGCTGGTCGTCGGGCAGGCCGTTCATGCGCAGCGCCATCTGCCAGAAGGGCGGCGGCTGGATGCCGTGCATGAAGCGGCTGGTGATCACCTCGTCGCCCTCGACCCGCGTCTGGCAGGGGGTCTCGTCGATCTCTCTCTGGCCGATGCTGGTCGAGTGCACATAGGTCTCGTGCGTCAGGTCCATCAGGTTGTCGATCATGAGGCGGTAGTCGCAGCCGATGTGGTAGAGGCCGCCGCCGTAGGCCCATTCGGGATGGTGGGCCCAATCCAGGGCCGGGATCCGGTCGGCATCGGCCAGCGCCGCCTCACCGGGCCAGACCCAGATGAAACCGTGGCGCTCGACCGCCGGGAAGGCCCGCACGGCCGGAAAGCCGCGCACCCGCTGGCCCGGCATGGCCACGGTCTTGCCGTCGCAGCCCATTTCGAGGCCGTGGTAGCCGCAGACCAGCCGGCCCTCGCAGACCCGCCCCAGCGACAGCGGCGCGCCGCGGTGGGGGCAGAAGTCTTCCAGCGCCACCACCTGCCGGTCCGGGCCGCGGTAGATCACCAGACGCTCGCCGCAGACCATGCGGCCCAGGGGCTTGTCCTGGATTTCATCGGGCGTGCAGGCCACATACCAGGTGTTGCGGGGAAAGGTCGGCTTGTCCATGATTGTCTCTTTCGCTTGTTTGAAATGGATAATTGGATCCAATTCTACGTATTTGAAGAAAAATTCACCATGAAAAATGAAATATTGGATCCAATTGAAGGGTCTGAAACGCATCCAGCCCCGGTCTTGGCCACCCTGCGCCAGGGCATTCTCGAAGGGCGCTATCCGCCGGGCACGCGGCTGGCCGAGATTCCCGTGTCCGAGGCCCTGGGGGTGTCGCGCACGCCGGTGCGGCTGGCCTTCCGCACCCTGGAGCAGGAAGGCCTGCTGGAGAAGGCCGGCAAGCGCGGCTTTCTGGTCCGGGCGTTCTCCGAGGCCGATGTGCTCTGCGCGCTGGAGGTGCGCGGCGTGCTCGAGGGCCTGGCGGCCCGGCGCCTGGCCGAACGGGGGCTGGATGCGGCGCTGCGCGCCGAACTGCAGGCCTGCCTCGACGAAGGCGAGCAGGTGCTGGCCTCCGGGGTGCTGCACATCGAGGATGTGGCGCGCTGGAGCGCACTCAACGACCGCTTCCACCACGCCATCGTCGGCGCCACCGACAGCCAGGTGATCGCCGATGCGATCGCCCGCAACAACCACCTGCCGTTCGCGTCGGCGGCCTCCATCGTCATCGACAAGCAGGCCCTGGACCGCGAATACCAGAAGCTGCGCATCGCCCAACTGCAGCACCTGCTGGTGTTCGATGCCCTGCTGCGCGGCGAGTCGGCCCGGGTCGAGATGCTGATGCGCGAGCATGCGCACATCGGGCTGCGCTATGGCTTGTTGCTGGGGCTCAAGCCGGCGGAGTTTGCTTGAAAGGAAAGAAATCGAATTTCAATAGGTGATCAAGGGAAAACGATAGTCGAAAAACGAATCAAAAAGAACAATGATGCCAGCCTGATCGAGGCAGCTGCGCCGGGTCGCCCGGCGGCGGCACCCCTCGTGAGTGTCTGGCTGGAATCGCCTGGTGTCCGGCCACTTTGCAGCCTGTCCTGAAGAAGAAGGAAACCAAGTTGAATTCCCTGTCCAAATTCCGCGTGGGCGCCCGCCTGGGGGCGGCCTTCGCCGCCCTGGTGCTCATCGTGGTGCTGTTTTCCGTCTTGGGCGCCGGGCTGATCAACGACATCAACGAACGCACCGCGTTCATCCTGTCCGATGGCTACGCCAAGGTCCGCCTGGCCCAGGCGGCGCATGCCGGGGTGACCGAGCAGGCGCGCATGCTGACGAATGCGCTGATCGAGATCGGCGACAACGAGATGAATGCCGCCCTGGCCCAGGCGGAGGCGGCCGGCCGGCGGTCGGACAGCGCCATGAAAAGCCTGCAGGGCCTGGTCCGCTCGGAGGAAGGCCGGGTGGCCTATGACGCGGCCCTGGCGGCGCGCGGCAAATACGCCGAGGGCGTTCAGAAGGTCATCAAGCTGGTGCAGGACAACAACACCACCTCGGCGCGGCAGACGGTGCTGGACGATGTCGCGCCGCCGCTCAAGGCGTATCTGGCCGCCCTGGACCGCCTGATCGAGCACCAGTCGCAGAACATGGACCAGGCCGGGACGGAGGTGGCGGCCACCGCGCACCGCGCGGTGGTGCTGTTCCTGGTCCTGGGGGCCGCCGCCGCCCTGGTGGCCCTGCTCGGCGCGGTGCTGATCACCCGCTCCATCACCGGCCCGATCCGGCGTGCGCTGACCCTGACCGAGGCGGTGGCCAGCGGCGACCTGAGCACCCGCGTCGAACTGCCCGGTCGCGACGAGATGGCCCAGCTGGCCCGCTCGCTGGGGGCCATGAACAACGGCCTGGCCGACATCGTCTTGCAGGTGCGCCAGAGCAGCGACAGCATCGCCACCGGCTCGCGCGAGATCGCCATCGGCAACCACGACCTCAGCCAGCGCACCGAGCAGCAGGCGGGCAGCCTGCAGCAGACCGCCTCGTCGATGGGCGAGCTCACCGGCACGGTGCGCAACACCTCGGAAACCGCGCAACAGGCCAGCCGGCTGGCCTCCTCGGCCTCGGCGGCGGCTGAAAACGGTGGCGAGGTGGTGAGCCGGGTGATCCGCATGATGGAGGAGATCGTGGCGGCCTCGCGCAAGATCGCCGACATCATCGGCGTCATCGACGGCATCGCCTTCCAGACCAACATCCTGGCGCTCAATGCGGCGGTCGAGGCGGCCCGCGCCGGCGAGCAGGGACGCGGCTTCGCGGTGGTGGCCAGCGAGGTGCGCTCGCTGGCGCACCGCTCGGCCACGGCGGCCAAGGAGATCAAGCAGCTCATCGGCGCCAGCGTCGACAAGGTCGAGAGCGGCACCCAGTTGGTGAACCAGGCCGGTCACAGCATGGAGGACATCCAGGCCCAGGTGCGCCAGGTGCATGCCCTGATCCAGGAGATCTCCAGCGCGGCCAGCGACCAGGCCCACGGGATCGAGCAGGTGGGGCAGGCGATCAGCCAGCTCGACCAGGTGACGCAGCAGAACGCAGCCCTTGTCGAGCAGAGCTCGGCGGCCGCCGACAGCCTCAAGCAGCAGGCCGCCCAACTGGCCGATGTGGTGGCCCGCTTCCGCCTGCCCGCCGAGCATGGTCTGCAGCGGCCACAGCTGCAGCTGTCCTAGCCGGCGGCCGCAGCTGGCGTGATCAGCGTGCCCACAGCCGTGCGGCGCTGGCCGCCGAGGCCAGGGCTGCAAAACCGGCGCCCAGGGCCAGCGCGGCCACCGAGCCGTGGGTGCCGGCCAGGCCGAAGCACAGCGCCACCAGGGCGGCGCCGGTGGTCTGGCCGATGAGCCGGGCCATCGCGATCATGCCGCTGGCGCCGCTGGCGCGTTCGGGCGGGGCGCTGGACATCAGGGCGCGCAGATTGGGTGACTGGAAGAAGCCGAAGCCCGCCCCGCAGACCGCCATGCGCAGCACGATCTCGAGCGCGCTGGGCTTGTCGGGCAGCAAGGCCATCGAGGCCAGGCCCAGGCTGAGGATGGCCAGGCCGATGCCGCCGAGCAGGCCCGGCGGGTGGCGGTCGGACAGGCGTCCGGCGATCGGCGCGGCGGCGGCCACCACGATGGGCCAGGCGGTCATGAGAAAGCCGGTGTCCACCGGGTTGCGGTGCAGCACCTCCTCGAAATAGAAGGGCAGCGAGACGAAGGCCAGGCCCTGGGCGGCAAACGAGCCCATGGCCGTCAGGGTCGAGAGCAGGAACATCGGGCGGGCCAGCAGATCGACCGGCAGCATCGGCGCGGGGTGGCCGCGCTGGCGCCACAGCAGTGCCGCGCCGGCGACCAGGCACAGCCCCAGCGGCAGGGCCACCAGCCCCAGGGGTTCGCGCTGGGCTGCCGAGCCGAGTGCGCCGATCAGCGACGCGAAGGTCAGCGCGGTCAGGCCAGCGGTCAAGGGGTCGAAGCTGTGCTGGCGGCGCTCCGAGCGCGGCAGGGCCCGCAGGCCCAGGGCCAGGGCCGCCAGACCCAGCGGGACATTGACGGCGAACAGCCAGGGCCAGGGCGCCAGCGTGAGGATCAGGGAGGCCAGGGTGGGGCCGACCGCAAAACCCACCCCGACCACCAGGGCGTTCATACCCACGCCGCGTCCCAGGCGGGAGGCCGGGTAGATCAGCCGGATCAGCGCGATGTTGACGCTCATGATGCCGCCTGCGCCCACCCCCTGCAGCGCCCGCGCGGCCGCCAGCGTCGGCAGGCTGCCGGCCAGGGCGCAGGCCAGCGAGGCCGCGGTGAAGACGGCCAGCCCGGCCATGAAGACGCGGCGCGGACCGAGCAGATCGCCCAGGGTGGCGAAGGGCAGCAGGGTGGCGACCACCGCCAGTTGGTAGGCATTGATGACCCAGATCGAGGCGGCGGGCGGCGCCTTCAGGTCGCCCGCGATGGTGGGCAGGGCGGTGTTGGCGATCGCGGTGTCCAGAGTGCCCAGGGCCACGCCCGTGAGAATGGCCACCAGGGCCAGGATGGCCCGACGGTCGAGCTGGGCATCGTCGTGCAGGGGGCGGGCGGGGCCCGCCTCGCTCAGGGGCATGGGTGGCTGCTGGGGCATAGCCGCACTATAGCCAGGACCCATTCACCGGTGCTAGGGCCTGTTAACACTCATTTCTCCGGATGCGTTGGAGATCCAAAAGGCCCAGCGCCAGGCGCAAACCGCAGCTGGGTCGGTGACCCAGCGAGGATTTGCAACGCCGC
>JAFAMV010000067.1 GCA_019233055.1 Curvibacter sp. | reverse complement strand
TCCATGAACACCCCGATCACAGGCATCTCCTCCATGGCCACCCGGCTGCTGCTGGCCGATCTGGCCGCCGCCTACGAAGCTGCCCACCGGCACCCCGTGCAATTCGAATCGCTCGGCGGAGTCGAGGCGGCCCGCAAGGTCGAGCAGGGCGAGGCCGTGGACCTGGTGGTGCTGGCCAGCGATGCGCTCGACAAGCTGATGGCCGGCGGCTTCCTGCAACCCGGCACCCGGCGTGACCTGGTGGTCTCGTCGGTGGCCCTGGCGGTGCGCGAAGGCGCCGACCGCCCTGATGTCGGCAGCGAAGCCGCACTGCGCAGCGCGGTGCTGGCCGCGCCCAGCATCGGCTACTCGACCGGGCCCAGCGGCACGGCGCTGCTGGCCCTGTTCGAACGCTGGGGCCTGGGCGAGACGCTGCGGCCGCGCCTGGTGCAGGCCCGCCCCGGCGTGCCGGTGGGCCGCCTGGTGGCGCAGGGCGAAGTGGCGCTGGGCTTCCAGCAGCTCAGCGAACTCAAGGACCTGCCGGGCATCACCCTGCTCGGCGGCATGCCGCCGGGCACCGAGATCGTCACCACCTTCAGCGGAGCGGTCCGCCAGGGCTCTGCGCAGGCCGGGGCGGCCCTGGCCGTGCTCGACTTCATGGCGGCGCCGGCACAGGACAGCCTCAAGCACCGGCACGGCATGGAAGCCGCCACCGCCGCCTGAGCGGCCCCGCTACGACGGGGTCGACCCAGTCGGCCCGGCGTTCTTGCGGGCGGCCCAGAACACCGCCCCTTGACTGCCGTAGCGTTCGCTGTGCAGTTCGCCACGGGCCACCTGGAAGGTGTCGCCCTGCTTCAGGTGCCGCACGCCGTCGCCCGAAGTCAGCCAGTACTCACCCTCGACCACCAGCGCATCGGTGTCGAAGGGGTGGCTGTGCAGCTCGTTGGAAAAGCCGGGATCCCAACGCCGGATCAGGACCTCGTCGAATCCCTGAGCCAGTTTCTGGGCCTTGAAGGTTTCAAAGTCGGAAGGGTGCATGGGCAACGGCTTTCATGAAGGATCCAGACAGCGCCCCAGGCCCGTCAACGATGCCGAAGGGCACACGACGCCGCCATGCTAGCGAAGGAAGGCCGGCTGCGCCGGCAACAGGGTTTCTGTCGAGAAGGCCGGCCTCTGAATTGCCGTTCAACTTTCAAAAATCACAGATATGATGAAAGTCGCAATCAATTCCCCGCTCCCGCATCATGGCAGACAAGACTCAAAGCCCGTTTGAAGTTCATGGCCTGTGGGCACCCGGCGTGCTGCTGATGCGGCACATCAATTTCAAGCTCAAGGCCCTGCTGATCTCCCTGAGCTTCTTCGTCCCCATGGGTGCGCTGCTGGTCTTCCAGCTCGAGACGCTGGCCAACGACGCCCTGCAGGCCCGCGAGGACGCCACCCGCGAGCATGTCGAGATCGCGCGGGGAATCGCCGAATGGGCCTACGACAAGGCCAAGGCCGGCGAGATGCCGGAGGCGGAGGCCCAGAAGCTGGCAGCCTCCGAGATCGGCAAGCTGCGCTACAGCGGGCAGGAATACTTCTGGATCAATGACCTCCAGGCGGTGATCGTGATGCATCCGATCAAGCCCGAGCTCAATGGCAAGGATGCCAGCGGCATCAAGGACCCGACCGGCTTTGCCCTGTTCAAGGCCTTCGCCGACGAAGTCGCTGCCCACGAGCAGGGCTTTGTGCACTACCTCTGGCCCAAGCCGGGCAAGGACCAGCCGGTCGAGAAACTGTCCTATGTGAAGGGCTTCAAGCCCTGGGGCTGGGTGATCGGCAGCGGCATCTACATCGACGATCTGCGCGACGCCCAGGCCAAGCGGCGCAACGTGGTGCTGACGGTGTTCACCGTCGTGCTGCTGCTGGCGGGCTATGTCTTCATCAGCTTCTACAAGGTGAACCGTGGCGGGCTGATGGTGGTGAGCGACCACCTGAACCGGCTCTCCGAGGGCGACCTGACCACCAAGCCCAGCAAGCCCTGGGGACGGGACGAGCCGGCGGCGCTGATCCTCGACATCGAGAAACTCTATGCATCGATGTATGAGCTGATCCGCCGCGTGCGCCACTCGGCGCGCGAGCTCAACGCCACCGCCCAGGAAATCGCCTCGGCCAGCACCGACCTGTCGGCCCGCACCGAATCGGCAGCGGCCTCGCTCGAGCAGCAGGCCGCCGCGATGGAGGAGATGGGCTCCACCATCTCCACGGCGGCCGAACGCATCCAGGACGCCTCCACCTTCTCCAACAAGAGCGCCGAGCTGGCCGAACACGGAGGCAGCTCGATCGGCAAGCTGGTGCAGACCATGGGCCACATCCAGTCGTCCTCGCAGAAGATCAGCGACATCATCGGGGTCATCGACGGCATCGCCTTCCAGACCAACATCCTGGCGCTGAACGCCGCCGTGGAGGCCGCACGGGCCGGCGAATCGGGCCGCGGCTTCGCCGTGGTGGCCGGCGAGGTCCGCAGCCTGGCGCAGAACAGCGCCCAGGCGGCCAAAGAGATCAAGTCGCTGATCACCACCACGGTGGAGCAGGTCGAGTCCGGTGCCAGCGAAGTGGTGACGTCCGGGGAGACCATCCGCTCCGTGGTCGAGAACACCAAGAAGGTGAACCTGTTCCTCAACGAGATCGCCGGCGCATCCCGTGAACAGACGGTCGGGGTGGACCAGATCGTGCAGGCGATCCAGCGGCTCGACAACGAGACCCAGCAGAACTCGGCCTTGAGCGAAGAGACGAACGCCGCCGCCATGGCCCTGCGGCACCAGGCCGATCTGCTGATGCAGGAGATCGCCAACTTCCGGGTCGGCTGAATCCGCCGGCGCCTCGACCATGTCCGGCCAAGCCCTGCGGGTCCTGGTGGCCGATGACAATCCGCTGAACCGACGGACCCTGGTGCGACTTCTCAAGGGCCTGGGGTACACCGGCGTCGTCGTCGATGACGGCCTGCAGGCGCTCGAATGCCTGCGCCAGAGGTCCTTCGATCTGCTGCTGCTCGATGACTTCATGCCGGGGCTGGACGGGGTGCGCACCCTGGCGGAGATCCGCCGGCTCGAAGCCGGGTCCGGCCGCCACCTGCCGGTGATCATGTGCACGGGCCATGACCTGCCCGAAGACCGCCAGCGCTACCTGGGCCTGGGCGCCGACGGCTACCTGTGCAAGCCGCCCGGACTCGAGGCCCTCATCGCCGAGATCGCGGCAGTGCTGGGCCCGTCGCGCAGCTGAACGGACGCCCCGGCCGGAACTCAGCGCCGCGTGCTGTCGCGCTCGATGATCCGGAAGCCCAGGTCCACCACCGGCCGATCGATCTGCTTGCCCTCGCAACGGTCCATGATCATCTGAGCCGCCAGCTCACCGATGCGGGCGCCTTCGACACCGACCGTGGTGATGGACGGGCTGAGGTGGGCCGCGTGCTCGGCATCGCCGAAGCCGCACACCGCCAGTTGCTCGGGAACCCGGATGCCCTGCTGCTGGGCTTCGACGATGACGCCCTGCGCCATCTGGTCCGAGCTGCAATAGACCGCGTCGAGCCCGGGCGCGATCGCCAGCAGCCTGCGCAGGGCTTCGCGCCCACGGGCCACGCCGCTGGGTGCGGGAACCCACACGGTGGGCACCTCGCGGCCCAGGGTCGACTGGAAGGCCTCGCAGCGCAGGCGCGCCCGGTGGTCGTCGCCCGTGGCCACCCCGATGTGCTTCCAGCCCTTGGAGAGGAAGAAGCCGGCGATGGCCGCCCCGACCTTGACATGCGAGAAGCCCACCAGCATGTCGATGGGCCGGTCGGTGAAGTCCCAGGATTCCACCACCGGGATGCCGGCGGCGGCCAGGCGCTGTCGCGCACTCTCGTTGTGGACCAGCCCGGTCATGAAGAGGCCGTCCGGGCGGCGGCTGATCATCGCGTTGATCAGCCGCTCCTCGCGGGCGGGATCGTAGGAACTCTGGCCGAGGATCAGCTGATAGCCCTCGGTTTCAAGCGCGCTGGTCAGGCTCTGGAAGGTCGGCAGGAACTGCGCCACCGACAGCGCCGGAAGAATGCCGGCGATGAGGCGGCTGCGCCGCGACTTGAGTCCGCCGGCCAGCAGGTTGGGCAGGTAGCCGGTCGCCTCCACCGCCTGCTTGACGCGCGCGATGGTCTGGTCGGAGACCAGCGAGGGTTTGCTCAGGGCCCGTGAGGCGGTGATCAACGAGACACCGGCCTCGCGCGCGACGTCATGCAGGGTGGCAGGCTTGGACGGGTGGCGCGGGGCGGACATGCGCGTCGATTATCCGCCAGTTCGCGGCAGCGACCGCCCGCCCCGGGGGCCCTGCGCCGCCAGGGCCCGGTAGCGCTCGCAACTGCGGCTCAGGTGCTCGCGCATGGCGGCGCGCGCCATCTCCGGATTGCGGCGCACGATGGCCCGGTAGACGTCTTCATGCTCGTGGTCCACATGTTCGAAATACTCGGCGCCGCCCTGCGGGATCGACTGGTAGGACACCTCCCAGCAGCGCGGCAGGCTGGCGGGGCTCAGCACGGTGAGCATGCTCACATAGTGCGGATTGCCCGAGGCCCGGGCCACCTCGAGGTGGAACTGGAAGTCGGCCATGATCGGATCGACCTGGCTGGACCAGGCCTGCCCGATGTGGTCGTAGGCCCGCTGCAGCGCCTGCAGATCCTCGTCGCTGCGCCGCGCGGCCGCCAGCGCCGCCGCCTCGGGCTCCAGCCCCATGCGCAACTCGAGCACCGACAGCAGATCGGTCAGGCTCGACACCTCGGCCGGCCCGATCGAGAAGGAAGCAGCAGAGGCGGCGCTCGCCACGAAAGTGCCCAGGCCCTGGCTGGAGCGCAGCATCCCCCGGGCCTTGAGCTTGTTCAGCGCATCGCGCACCACCGTGCGGCTGACGCCGAAATGGGCCATCAACTGGATTTCGGGCGGAATCCGGCTGCCCACCGACCAGGCGCCGGAGGCAATCTGCTGCGAGATCCAGTCCATCACTTCTTCGGACCGGGGGGTGGGGCTGGTGTGGGCGCTGAACATGGGCGGCGCCTATTCTAGGAGACCCGGCCTGCATCTGGGGCCGGGGATCTGGTTGCGCCGGCAACACGCGCCACCGCCACGGCTTCAGACCGCGCCTTCGGCCTCCACATAGAGCGCATACAGCGAATGGCTGCTGGCCATGTAGAGGCGATTGCCCTTGGGTCCGCCGAAAGTCAGGTTGGGACAGCGCTCGGGCAGATGGATGAAGCCGATGGCCTTGCCCTGCGGGTTGAAGACCTTGACCCCGTCGTATTCGGCCGGATTCACGCCCACGCGGCCGTCCGAGCCCCAGCCACACCAGAGGTTGCCGTCGCGGTCGACGCGGAAGCCGTCCAGGGCGCCCGGGCCATTGGCGTCGATGAGCTTGGTCTTGTTCGAGGCCGTGCCGTCGGCGGCGATGTCGTAGCTCCAGATGCTGCGCGAGGGCGTGGGCTTCCACTCGACCACGTACAGCTTCTTCTCGTCCGGCGAGAAGGCCAGGCCGTTGGGGTTGACCAGGTCGGTGATGACGGCCCGGATGCCGCCCTTGGGATCGATGCGGTAGACATTGGTGGTCTCCTGCTCGGGCTTGGCCTTGAAGCCCTCCCAGGTCCCGTTGATGCCGAAGGTGGGGTCGGTGAACCAGACGCTGTCGTCGGACTTGACCACGATGTCGTTGGGCGCGTTCAGCCGCTTGCCCTGGTAGCTGTCGGCCAGCACGGTGATGCTGCCGTCATGCTCGGTGCGGGTCACCCGGCGCGTCACCGAATGCTCGCAGGTCACCAGCCGGCCCTGGCGGTCGCGGGTGTTGCCGTTGGCGTAGTTCGACGGTTCGCGGAACACGCTGAAGGCGCCGCTGCTCTCGTCGTACTTCATGATGCGGTTGTTCGGGATGTCGCTGACCAGCAGGTACTTGCCGGCCGGGAAATACACCGGGCCCTCGGCCCAGCGCATGCCGCTGCCCAGTTGCTCGACCGAGCTGCTGTAGAGCCGGTACTTCATGAAGCTCGGATCGAGCACCTCGACCGCCGCATCGGGGTAGCGCGCATTGGGCTTGAAGTCGATCTTCTGGGCCGAGGCCGCGCCGCTGGCCGCAGCCAGGCCGGCGGCGGCGGCGCCGCGCAGGAAGTCGCGGCGGCCCTGGGGGGTGGATGGTTCTGACATGGGGTCTCCTCTGGGTGGTGGTGGGGTTGGAATCGAAGGGCGAGGCCGGCTGGGGCGGCCCGGCAGGCTCAGGTCACCGGCGCGGGGTTGAAGAGCACCAGCGCGTTGTGCAGCTTCCATTTCTCGGCCCAGGTGCGCTGGCGGCCGCTGGCCACCTCGAGCATCAGGTGGAACAGCTCCCAGCCCTTGTCCTCGATGCTGGCCTCGCCGCTGGCGATGGGGCCGGCGTTGAGGTCCATCAGGTCATGCCAGCGGCGCGCCAGATCGTCGCGCGTGGCCACCTTGATCACCGGCACCTCGGCCAGGCCATAGGGCGTGCCGCGGCCGGTGGTGAACACATGCAGGTTCATGCCGGCGGCCAGCTGCAGCGTGCCGCAGATGAAATCGGAGGCCGGGGTGGCGGTGTAGAGCAGGCCCCGGCTGCGGGCCCGCTCGCCCGGCGCCACCACCCCCGAGATGGCGGCGCTGCCGCTCTTGACGATCGAGCCCATGGCCTTCTCGACGATGTTGGACAGGCCGCCCTTCTTGTTGCCCGGGGTGGTGTTGGCGCTGCGGTCCGCCTGGCCGCGCTGCAGGTAGGCGTCGTACCAGGCCATCTGCTCGATCAGCGCCTGCGCCACCTCGGGCGTGGCGGCGCGGGCGGTCAGCTGGGCCACGCCGTCGCGCACCTCGGTGACCTCGGAGAACATCACGGTGGCCCCGGCGCGCACCAGCAGATCGGTGCAGAAGCCCACCGCCGGGTTGGCGGTGATGCCCGACAGCGCGTCGCTGCCGCCGCACTGCACGCCGACCACCAGCTCGCTGGCCGGCACACGTTCGCGCCGGCGCCGCTCCAGGCGTTCGAGGTGGCCCCGCGCCTGCTGCAGGATGGACTCGACCATGGACATGAAGCCCTGGTGCTTCGCATCCTGCAGACACACCACGTCGAGGGCGGGCGCCTGCGGCTCGGCGCGCAGGGGAATGGCGTCGGCGGGCAGCAGGCGCTCGGGCTGCAGTTTCTCGCAGCCCAGGCTCACCACCATGATCTCGCCGCCGAAATTCGGATTCATCGCCAGATGGCGCAGCGTGCGGATGGGGATCTCGGCGCCCGGCGCGTCGATGGCCACGCCGCAGCCATAGCCATGCTCGAGCGCCACCACCTCGTCGACATGCGGGTACAGCGGCAGCAGCTCGCGCCGGATGCGCTCGATCGCATGGCGGGTCACGCCGGCCACGCACTGCACGGTCTGCGTGATCGCCAGGATGTTGCGCGTGCCGACCGAACCGTCGGCATTGCGGTAGCCCTCGAAGAAGTGGCCTTCGAGCGGCGGCATCTCGGGCGCCCGGCGGGTCGCCATCGGCAGGGTGTCGAGCTGCGGGGCGGCCGGCAGGTCGAGCAGGCGCTCGTGCACCCAGCTGCCGGCAGGGATCGCCTCGCGGGCCAGCCCGATGGTCACGTTGTAGCGGCGCACCGCCGCGCCCTGGGCGATGTCCTCCAGCGCCACCTTGTGCGCCTGCGGCACCGCCTCGCGCAGGCGCAGCCCGCCGTCGACCACGGTGCCGGCGTTCAGGCCGCCGTCCTGGCCGACCACCGCGACGTTGTCCTGCGCGTGCATGCGGATCAGTGAAAAGGTCATTGAAGAAATCTCTCGGGGAATCGGGGGGAGGAAAGGGAAGGACCGGCCGCGCCTCAGCCGGCGGGCTGGAGCTCGATGCGCTCGATCTTCTGGACGATGAAGAGGTAGGCCAGGACCGTGATCAGCCCGTTGATGCCGACAAACCACATGGCGCCGGCGAAGTGGCCGGTGCCCTGCAGGATGTAGCCGATGACGATGGGCGTGACCACACCCGCCACCGCGCCGAACATGTTGAAGATGCCGCCGGCCAGGCCCATGACCTCCTTGGGCGCCACATCGGCCATGACCGCCCAGCCGAAGGCGCCGAAGCCCTTGCCGAAGAAGGACAGCGACATCAGCGCGATGACCAGCGCATCGGCCTGCACATAGTTGCAGGCGATCACGCTGGCCGACATGAACATGCCCAGCACGATGGGCGTCTTGCGCGCCAGCGTCAGCGAGCAGCCCCGGCGCAGCATGAAGTCGGAGACCACCCCGCCCAGCACCCCGCCGACAAAGCCGAAGACCGCCGGCAGCGACACCATGAAGCCGGCCTGCAGGATGGACATGTGCCGCTCCTGCACCAGGTACAGGGGGAACCAGGTCAGGAAGAAATAGGTCAGCACATTGATCGAGAACTGGCCGATGTTGATGCCGATGAGCATGCGGTTGCCCAGCAGTTGCCGCACCTGCCGCCAGGTCTCGCCTGCGCTGCGGCGCGGCCGCCCGGTGGCGCCGGCCCCGCCTTCGTCCATCTGGATCAGGCCGCCGCCGGCTTCGATGTGCTGCAGCTCGGCGGCATTCACCCAGCGGTGGCGCGCCGGGCTGCGCACCACGGCCAGCCACAGCAGCGACATCACGATGCCGCCGGCCCCCATGAACCCGTAGACGCTGCGCCAGCCCAGGAGGTGGGTGATGCCGGCCATGAGGGGGGTGAACAACACCGCCGCACAGTACTGCCCGGCGTTGAAGATGGCGGACGCCGTGCCGCGCTCCTGGGTCGGGAACCAGGCCGAGACGATCTTGGCGTTCGCCGGAAAGGCCGGCGCCTCGGCCAGGCCGACCAGGAAGCGCATCAGGAACAGCGAGGCCACCGCCAGCCCCACGCCCCCCAGCAGCCCCACGCCGGCCTGCAGCAGCGTGAACAGGGACCACAGGAAGATGCTGGCGGCATACACCCGGCGCGGGCCGTAGCGGTCCAGCAGCCAGCCGCCGGGGATCTGCACCAGCATGTAGGACCAGCTGAAGGCCGAGAAGACGAAGCCCATCTGCACCGGCGTGAGGCCGAACTCGCCGCGCATCATCGGCCCGGTGATCGACAGGGTGGCCCGGTCCGCGTAGTTGAGCGTGGTGACCAGGAAGACCATGGCCAGGATCAGGTAGCGGACCCGGCCGGCGCGGGCGCTCTCGCCGCGCGGCACCGGCCCGGCGGGGGCGTGAAGGGAGGTGGACAGGGTCTTTGCAGAGGCTGAGGTCATGGCAGGGTCCTGTTCGGGCGTCTCAGGGCCGCCGGCCGATCTCGACGCTGGCCCGGGTCCAACGCCGCGCCTGCTCGCTCAGCGACAGGTTCAGCCCGGGCTCGGTGGGCACCTGCATGCGCCCGTCGCGGATGGTGATGCGCTCGTTGAACAGCGGCTCGAGCCAGTCGAAATGCTCGACCCAGGGTTCGGTCGCATAGACCGCCGCCAGATGCACATGCAGCTCCATCGCGAAGTGCGGCCCGAGCATCAGGCCGGCCTGCTCGGCCATGCCGGCGATCTTCAGGAAGGGGGTGATGCCGCCGACGCGGGGGCCGTCGGGCATCAGGAAGTCGGCGGCCCGGTGGCGGATCAGCTCCTGGTGCTCGGTCACGCTGCACAGCATCTCGCCGGTGGCGATCGGCGTGTCGAAGGTCTGGGCCAGGGCCGCGTGGCCCTCGAAGTCGTAGGCATCGAGCGGCTCTTCGATCCATTCGAGGCCGAACTCCTCGAAGGCGCGGCACATCCGTTGCGCCCGCACCCGGTCCCATTGCTGGTTGGCGTCGACCATCAGGGCCACCCGCTCGCCCAGCACCTTCTTGGCTTCGCCGACGCGGCGCAGGTCCTCGCGCCAGTCGGGCTGGCCGACCTTGAGCTTGATGCCGCCGATGCCGCGCTCCACCGACTGCTGCGCATTGCTCAGCAACTGCTCCAGCGGCGTGTGCAGAAAGCCGCCCGAGGTGTTGTAGCAGCGCACCGAGTCGCGCTGCGCGCCCAGCAGCTTGGACAGCGACAGGCCGGCGCGGCGCGCCTTCATGTCATAGAGGGCCACGTCGAAGGCGCCGATGGCCTGCACCGCCATGCCACCGCGCCCGACCGATGCGCCGGCCCAGCTGAGCTTGGTCCAGAGCCGCGAGATGTCGTTGGGGTCTTCGCCCAGCAGGGCCGGCGCGATCTCCAGCGCATGCTCGTACTGCCCCGGCCCGCCGGCGCGCTTGGCGTAGCTGAGCCCCAGGCCCTGGTGGCCGTCGCGGCTCTGCATCTCGACAAACAGCATCGCCACCTCGGTCATGGGCTTCTGGCGCCCGGTCAGCACCTTGGCGTCGCTGATGGGGTGCGGCAGGGGCAGGTGGCATGCGGAAATGCGCATCCACTCGATGCGGTCGCCGCCTGGTTGGTGTACCTGATTCATCGTCAATGCATCTCTCGGAACAAGAAGAAAAGGCGCGCCGCCGACGGCGGCGCACTCACAGACCCGGAAGACCTCACGGCAGACTCTTCGCCCGCATCCCGGGGTCTCCAGCAATCATGACAACGTTATCATAACGATTGAAAAACAAGCAGAAAAACAGGGTTAACCCTTGCTTTCAATTCAGAATTTCCAATGATTTTTTGGCAAATATCTGAAATCCCTGCCCGTCGGGAACACAGGCCAATCAGATGACAACGTGCATCATTCCCATGGAGGCGCCCGGCCTGGCCGATGCCGCCCCTGGGTGACCGTCCGGCCGCCGGTCCGTCAGAGGCGCGCCAACCCGACGAGTGCGGCGTGCTGCAACAGCAAGATGGTCTTGCCGTCCTGGATGCCGCCGTCGCCGACCATCGCGAGCGCCTGCGACAGCGTGAATTCGAGCACCTCGATGTCTTCGCCTTCGCTCACGTCCCCGCCCCCTTCGCCCACGCGGTCGGCCGTCTCGTATTCAGCCACGAAGAAGTGCAGCTTCTCCGTGACCGATCCCGGGCTCATATAGGCCTCGAAGAGTTTGCGCGGCTCGCGCACCGCGAACCCGGTCTCCTCCTGCACTTCGCGCCGGATGGCTGCGTGCGGCTCTTCGTCGTCCAGCAGGCCGGCACAGGCCTCCACCAGCAGGCCGTCGGCGCAACCGTTGACGAACGCCGGGAAACGGAACTGACGCGTCAGGACCACCGTGCCCCGCACCCGGTTGAACAGCAGCAGCACGGCCCCATTGCCGCGGTCGTAGGTCTCGCGCTGCAGCCGCTGCCAGCGGCCGTCGCGGCGGCGGTATTCGAACCCGGTCTTCTTGAGGACGAACCAGTCGTCGGCCAGGACGCGTTGCTGAAGAATGCGCACGCGGTCGCTGGCCGGCAGCGGGTGCTCGCGGTGGTGGGGGCGCGCCATCTCAGGCAGCGCCCGAGTGATCGGGCAGTTCGCTGACGTCGAAGCACACCCGCAGGCCCAGTTCGCGGGCCCTGGCCACGTCCAGATCGGCACCGCGCGAGGCACCCGGGAGACGCAGCACCGCATCACAACGCTCGATCAAGCGGCGCGCGACCGGGTATTGGTACCTTTCGAACACCGCGTCGCCATGCGCCCGCCCCCCTGCCGCATGGATGATGGGCAACGCCATCCACTCGCCCACCAGCGGCAGGTGGCCGCGCTGGTAGATCGGCAGCGCCTGGCGCTCCAGCCGCTCCCGGTTGGCCGCGATCCGCTGCGGATCGCCTCCGGTGCCGGAGAGGTAGGGACCGGCGATCAGGACCAGCCAGGGCCGGCCCGGCTGCGCCGGCAAAGGGGAAGGAGTGTCTTCGTCAATCACGGCATCCTCGTGCAGTTTCGTGTAATATCGTGCAATCGTAATGCCAGCCGCCCTCGTGCGCAAGACAGCCCTCCCGGATCTCCCGTGCTCACAACCCAACGCAAACAGCTCATCCTCGACCGCCTCGCGGCCCATGGCCAGATCGTCGCCTGCGATCTGGCCGCCGAACTCGGCACCTCTGAAGACACGATCCGCCGCGATCTGCGCGAGCTGGCCCAGCAGGGCAAGCTCCAGCGGGTGCATGGCGGGGCCCTGCCCGCCTCGGTGGCGGCGGGCGATCTCCAGGTCCGCGAGCAGCTTTCATCGGTCGACAAGCAGGCGCTGGCCCGCCACGGCGCGGGCCTGATCCGGCCCGGCCAGGTCGTCATCCTCGACGGCGGGACCACCGCCGTCCAACTGGCGCGCCAACTGCCGATGGACCTGAAGGCCACGGTGATCACGCACAGCCCCAGCGTCGCCGTGGAGCTGGCCAGCCGTCGGCACCTCGAGATCATCGTGCTGGGGGGGCGGCTGTTCCGCCATTCGATGGTGAATGTGGGGGCCTCGGTCATCGAGGCGGCGTCCCGGTTCCGGGCCGACCTGTTCTTTCTGGGCGTGACCGGCGTCCACCCGGAGGCGGGGCTGAGCACGGGCGACGCGGAAGAGGCCGATGTCAAGCGTGCGCTGCATGCCCGTGCGGCCGAGACCATCGTGCTGGCATCCAGCGAGAAGCTGCTCAGCGCCTCGCCCTTCGTCATCGGCCCGATGCGCAGCCTGTCCCTGCTGGTGGTGCCGGCCGGCACACCCCCGAAGGTCCTGGCCTCGCTGCGCAAAGGCGGGACGAAAGTGCAGCTGGCGGGCTGAACCGGCGGCGGCGCATCACCCTGGGCGCAAGCCGTGCGAGACCCTGAACAGACGCTCAGGGATGCCAGGCGCTGCGCCTGGGTGGTGCCGCGGCCTCGGCCGAACGATTGCCCGCCAGCGCATAGGACAGCTGATTGGCGGCGCGGATGATGGTCTGGGCCAGCTCCAGCAGCCGGGCCTCGTCCAGGCGTGAGGTCGGGCCCGAGATGCACACCGAACCCAGCAGGCGCCAGTTCAGGCCGAACACCGGGGCGGACACGCTCGACACCTCGGGCTCGCGCTCGCCCAGGGACAGGTGGAAGCCGCGCTGGCGGATGCTTTCGTAGGGCTCGCCCGGCTCGCCCGAAAACGCCAGGATGACCCGGCCCGGCGCCCCCAGGTTCAGGGGCAGGGCCAGGCCCACGCGCACATGGTGGCGGATGGTGCGCGGGCCGTCGACGCGCGCCAGGCAGGTGCGCTGCTGGCCCTCGCGCACATAGAACGAGGCGCTCTCGCCGCTTTGCACGGTCAGCTCGCGCAGCACCGGCTCGACCAGGTCATGCACATCGAACGTGGCCTGGTAGCAGGCCCCCAGCCAGCCCGCCGCCCGCCCCAGGCGCCAGGCGCCGTCTTCGCGCTGCACCAGGTAGTGGTCGGCCGCCAGGGTGCGGGCCAGGCGCAGCACCGTGGTCTTGTGCAGGCCGGTGCGCCGGCTCAGGTCGGCCAGGCTGAGGTAGGCCACCTCGCTGCCGAAGGCCTCCAGCACACGCAGCGCCCGTGTGACGGCCGTGACGCCGCCCGCAGCGGCGGCGGCTTCCGGATCCGAGGCTCCGCCGGCCTCGTCGTGGGGGGCTGGGTGGGACTTCATGGTGTTCTGCGCCTTGGTTCGCGGTTCAACAGACGAAACGCAATTGTACTGGTTGAAACGATTCACTACAGTCCGCCTGCATCAGAGACCGCCCGCCCTTCGACCCCAGGCCGGCGGAAAGAACCAGGAGACACCATGAACCCGACCCGCCGCAGCGCCCTGCTGGCCACCCTGGGCGCCCTTGGCACCCTCACGCGAACCGCCTGGGCCAACGACAGCGCCTATCCGGCCCGACCCATCCGGCTGGTGGTGCCGTTCCCGGCCGGCGGCGGCACCGACATCATTGCCCGCACGGTCGCCCGGCAGCTCTCCGAGACCCTGGGCTGGTCGCTGGTGGTGGACAACCGCCCCGGCGCCGGCGGCAACCTGGGCGTGGACCTGGTGGCCAAGGCGGCACCCGACGGCTACACCCTGGTGCTGGGCCAGACCAGCAACCTGGCCATCAACCCGACGCTGTACCGCAAGCTGCCCTACGACCCGCGCAAGGACCTGGCGCCGGTGGTGCTGGCGGTGTCGGCCCCACTGGTGCTGGTGGTGCGCGCCGGCTCGCCGATCCGCAGCCTGGCCGACCTGCTCGAACAGGCCCGGCGCAGCCCGGGCAAGCTGGTGTTCGGCACCCCGGGCAACGGCACGGTGGCCCACCTGAGCGCCGAGCTGCTGCAGAAGAGCGCCGGCATCCGCATGCAGCACATCCCCTACAAAGGCGCTTCGCAGGCCCTCACCGACCTCATGGGGGGGCAGCTGGACCTGTACCTGTCGTCGGTGCCCACCGCACTCAACCAGATCAAGGCCGGGCAGTTGCGGGCGCTGGGCGTGACCTCGCGACAGCGCACCGGCCAGCTCCCCCAGGTCCCGACCCTGGCCGAAAGCGGCCAGAAGGGCCTGGAGGGCTTCGACACCAGCACCTGGTTCGGCTTCCTGGCCCCGGCAGGCACGCCGCCGGAACGGCTGTCCACCCTCAACAAAGCCGTCAACCAGGCCCTTCTGTCACCCCGGGTGCGGGAGCGCCTGCAGGCCGAAGGCGGCGATGTGGTGGGCGGCAGCGCCAGCGAATTCGCCGATCTGCTGCGCCA
>JAFAMV010000051.1 GCA_019233055.1 Curvibacter sp. | reverse complement strand
CAGCAGCACCAGGAAAGAGGCCACGCCCAACGTGGCGCCCGAGGCACTGCCCAGCAGATAGGGGTCGGCCAGCGGGTTGCGGAACAGCCCCTGGGCGACCGCGCCCGACAGGCCCAGCAGGGCGCCGGCCAGCAAGGCCCCCAGGGTGCGCGGCAGGCGGATGTCCCAGACGATCTGCCAGCCCATCGGATCGGCCTGCGCGCGCCAGGGCGGACTCCAGCCGGTGCTGCCGACACTCACCCCCAGGGCGGTGCCGGCCAGCAGCAGCAGCGCCAGCAAGGCCAGCAGGCGCCAGGGCCGGATCATGGGGCGTGCTCCTGCAGGCAGGCGGCCATGAGGCGGGCCGCCTCGGCCATGCGCGGCCCGGGCCGCGACAGCACATCGGACTGCTCGGGGCTGAAGTGGCAGATGCGCTTTTCGCGCACCGCGCGGATGCGCTCCCAGCCCGGACGCTGGCCCATGCCTTCGAAGTTCTGGTCGCCGATCATGATGAGATCGGGGTTGGCCCGCACCACATACTCGGGGTTGAGCTTGGGAAAGGGCCCCATCTCGGCCGGCACGATGTTCTGCGCCCCCAGCCGCGCCAGGGTCTCGCCGATGAAGGACGACGCCCCGGCGGCATAGGGCGCGCGGTTGACCTCGTAATAGACCCGCACGGTCTTGACCCGGGCCGGCAGGGCCTGCGCGGCAGCGTTGACGGCCGCATCGATCTGGCCCCAGACGCGCTGGGCGCCCTCGGCCTCGGGCACCTGCAGCAGCTGTCCGAGCTTGCCCAGCACCCGGCGCACGTCGGCCTGGGTCTTGGGCTCGAGCGCCAGCACATGGATGCCGAACGCCTCCAGCCGCTCGGTGATGCGGGCCGAACGGGCCAGCACCACCACATCGGGTCGCAAGGCCACGATGGCCTCGACATGGGCGTCGTCCAGCCCGCCGAGACGCGGCAAGGCGTTCACCGAGGCCGGC
Organism: Curvibacter sp.; assembly: GCA_019233055.1. Lineage (GTDB taxonomy): Bacteria > Pseudomonadota > Gammaproteobacteria > Burkholderiales > Burkholderiaceae_C > Curvibacter. The sequence continues at coordinate 7,553 of JAFAMV010000051.1, read as the reverse complement.
CAGTTGGAGTACTGGTCGACGCCGACCAGGCGCTCACAGGCCCCCAGCACGCACAGGGTCTCGGTCAGCGAAGGCAGCAGGCTGACGATGCGTTGCGGCGCATGGTCGAACACCACCCGCACGCCGCGGTCGTCCTGCACCTCGTAGGCATGGGCCGACAGGCCCACGGTGCAACACAGCCAGGCCAGCAGCAGCGGCAAAAAACGGTTCATGGAGGATCACCTTGCGGTTTGAGGGTCAGGGGCAGACCGGCGGCCATCAGGGTGACCCGGTCACAGGCGGCGGCCACCTGCTGGTTGAGGCGCCCCAGCGCATCGACAAAGGCGCGGACCTCGCGCCCCAGGGGAATCACCCCCAGGCCGATCTCGTTGCCGACCAGCACCACCGGCCCGCAGGCCTCGGACAGGGCCGCCAGGAGATCGTCGACGGCCTCACGGCAGTCGATCGCCGACGGCACGGCCGCCTGTTCGGCGGGCATCAGCAGGCCGGTCAGCCACAGCGTCAGGCAGTCGACCAGCACCAGGGTCTGCGGCTGGCTGTGCGAGCGCAGGGCCTGGGCCAGGTGGCGGGGCTCCTCGACGGTGCGCAGGCCGGGCAGACGCCGCGCGCGGTCGTCCTGGTGGCGGCGGATGCGGGCCTGCATCTCCTCGTCCCAGGCCTGGGCGGTGGCGATCAGCACCGCCTCGCGGCCGGTCTGGGCCAGCCAGGCCTGGGCCAGGCGTTCGGCACGCAACGATTTGCCGCTCTTCTGGCCGCCCAGGATGAATTCGCGCCGGGCCAGGGTCAGCAACGGGGTCGGTGGCAGGCTCATGCGCTCAGCTCCGATGCCGGCACAGGCGGCGGCAGGAACAGGCGCGCCGCACTCTCCGGCGCCGAGGCGAACCAGGCATGGAAGTAGCTCGCCTGCGCCGACCCCAGGCGGTAGACCGCTTCACCCGACGGCGCATCGGCGCCGTCCTCGGGTCGAGCGGTGCGTGCGACCACCGGCAGCGGCGTCTCGCAGACCGAATAGTGGAAGGTGTGGCCGCGCAGCGGCGGCCCGTCTTCGCAGGCCAGTTGCTGCGGCCCGAGGGCGGCCAGGCGTTTTTGCATGCGGACGCAACCGGGCAGCAGACCCAGGCCGGCATGGGCCTGGCCCTCGGCATCCACCAATTCATCGAACAGGGCCATCATGCCGCCACATTCTGCCCAGACTGGCCGGCCTGCGGCCACATGGGTCTTCAGCCCCTGGCGCAGGCCGTCGAGCGTGCCCAGGCGTGCGGCATGCAGTTCGGGGTAGCCCCCGGGCAGCCACAGGGCATCGGCATCGGGCAGGGCCTCGCCGGCCAGCGGCGAGAAGAACTGCAGCTCCGCACCCTGGGTCCGCAGGCATTCGAGGTTGGCCGGGTAGATGAAGCAGAAGGCCTCATCGCGCGCCACCGCGATGCGCCGCCCCTGCAACAGCGGGGGCAAGGGCTTGAAGGCCGGCAGGGCCGGGGCCTGCCAGGCGGGCCAGTCGGCCAGGGCACGCCGGCCCAGCGGCGTGGCGGCCAGGGCATCGGCGAGGGTGTCCAGGCGCTGCAGGGCGTCGGGCAGCTCGTGGGCCGCCACCAGGCCCAGATGGCGCCCGGGCAGGCTGGCGGCCGGTTGGCGCATCAGCGCGCCCTGCCATTGCTCGGGCTCGCGCAGGGCCTGGCGCAACATCCCGGCATGGCGCTCGCTGCCGACCCGGTTGGCCAGCACGCCCAGCCAGGGCAGGCCGGGCCGGTAATGCTGCAGGCCCCAGGCCAGGGCGCCGAAGGTGCCGGCCATGGCCGAGGCATCGATGACGGTCAGCACCGGCAGGCCGAAGCGGCAGGCCAGGTCGGCCGCGCTGGGCTGGCCGTCGAACAGGCCCATCACCCCTTCGACGATCACCAGATCGGCCTCCTGGGCGGCGCGGTGCAGGCGGGCGGCGCAATCCGCCTCGCCATTGATCCACAGGTCCAGCGAATCGACCGGCGCCCCGCTGGCCAGCGCCAGCCAGAACGGGTCGAGGAAATCGGGCCCGCACTTGAAGGCCCGCACCCGCCGCCCCTGGCGGGCATGCAGCCGCGCCAGGGCCGAGGCGACCGTGGTCTTGCCCTGGCCCGAAGCCGGCGCCGCCACCAGGACCAGCGGACAGGACGCCATCAGTTCTGCGGCGCCCACTTCAGGCCGAGGTAGACGCTGCGGCCCGGCGTGGCATAGGTGTTGGCCAACTGGTACTGCTTGTCGGCAAGGTTGTCGACGCGGGCCAGGAGCTGCCAATCGCGGGCCACTGCGGTGCTGGCATAGAGGTTGAACAGGGTGTAGCCCCCCAGAGGCCGGGTGTTGGCCGCATTGTCATAGCGGCGTCCCGAGGCCTGCACCTCGGCCCCGAGCGACCAGTTGGCCACCAGGGTGTCGGCACCGAAGGTTCCATGCTGCCTGGCTCGCCGGGCCAGCAGGGCACCGGTGTCGAGGTTCTTCGGATCCTGCAGGTCCAGCGAGCCGTGCAGGCTCACCGCGCCGATGCGCTCCTCGCCGGTGAAGGTCACGCCCGTGTAGCGGGCATGCGCCACGTTGGCATAGCAGCCGTAGGAGCTGCTGCAGGCCCCCGGGCTGGAGAAGTTGATCAGGTTGCCGACCTGGTTGCGGTAGGCCACGACGCCCCAGCGCGAAGCGCCCTGGGCATAGCGCAGGCCTGCCTCGAGGTTGTGGCTGGTCTCGGGCTGCAGGCTGCTCACGCCGTAGGGGCCATAGAGCTGGTAGACGGTCGGGGCCCGGAAGGCCGTGCCTGCGGAGACCGTGGCGCGCCAGGCCGGGGTGATGGCATAGCCATACGAGGCGCTGCCCGAGTTGTGGCCGCCGAAGGTGCTGTCCTGGTCATGGCGCAGGTTCAGCTGGACCGTGTGCTGCTGCCAGTGCAGGCCCCAACCCAGGGCCAGTGCGTTCTCGAAGCGGTTGCCGGTGACGGGGTCGCTGGTCACCACATGGTCTTCGCGGCGCTCGAGCGCGGCCGTGAACTGCTGACTGCCCAGGCGCCACTCGTTCTGGAACAGATAGCTGCGCACCCGGGTGTTGCTGAGGTAGTTGTCGGGCGCGGTGGTCACCGCATACAGGCTGGTGCTCTCGCTCACCCCCAGCACGGTCTTGTAGTCGGGCGACCAGCGCGACAGCAGATTCAGGCCCGTGGTGCGCAATTGGTAGGAGCTTTGCTGCTGCGGGTCGCCGTAGCCGTCGTTGAAGCCCGCCAGCAGGTTGTGGGCCAGCAGGCTGGCCTCGAGTCGCTGGTCCGGATTGATCTGGAAACCCAGGCGTGCATGGCCCGCATTGCTGGTGTAGCCGTCGTTCTGGGCGGGTGCCGCACTCGGGATCGAGTTGAAGCCGGCGCTGCGCTCGCGCTGCACGCCCAGGGCATAGTCGAAGGCGCCGCTGGAACCGCTGACGCCGGCCTGGACCTTGGAGGTGGCATAGCTGCCCACACCGGCCTCGACATAGGGCTGGGGAGCACCCTCGCCCTTGCGGGTGAAGATCTGGATCACACCGCCGAGGGCGTCTGAGCCATAGACGGCGGCGGCCGGCCCGCGCAGGATCTCGATGTGGTCGATCAGGCCCAGCGGGATCGACTCCCAGGTGGCCCCGGGCACCCCTTGCGAGTCGACCCGCACACCGTCGATGAACACCGCGGTGAAGGCGGTGTCGGCACCGCGCAGGAAGACGCTGGTGGTCCCGGCCGGGCCGCCGTTGCGGGCAATCTCGACGCCGGGCACCCGGGCCAGCACATCGGCCAGGGCGACGGCGCCGCTGCGCTCCAGGGTCTGGTGGTCGATCAGGGACACATCGGCCACCAGATCGGCCAGGGGCTGTTCGGTGCGGGTGGCGGTCACCACGGTCTCGCCGAGCAGCGGCGCAGGGGCGGTCTGGGCCGAGGCCAGGCCGGCACCGAACAGGGACACCAGAGGCCACAGGGCCAGGCGGACGGGAGCCGGCGCCAGGGCGCGCGGACGGCGGGTCGAATTCTTCATGTGGAAGCAGACAAAAGAAGTGGGGTCCGCACCGGCTTCCCCGCCGGCGCATGGACGTCACGGCCAGCCCGGCCCCCTGCGCACGCGCAGGGCTGCGGGGCTCACCACCTTGTTGGCCGGTATCCGGGCTGACAGAGCAGGCCCCCTCGCCTTCCCAGATGTGTGTTCAGGGCATCCAGTGGCGGGTTTGAGGGGGTCGGGATCGCGGGCGATCCGTCTGTTTGACCGTTGCGGGGGCAGCGCAGGTGGCGGATCCGGCCGAAGGCCTTCCCACTCCTGCTTCCCGTTGAACTGCGGCATGCGAACCACACCGCGAGCACCAACAGCCGGCATTTTAAGAGCAATCGTGAGCCGTCGGCCTACAATGCTTGGCTGTATGGCATACCCAGACCAGCACCCCATGGACCAGATCGCCGATCGTGTGGAACGGCTGCTGGTGCGGCACGAGGAACTCCAGCGCACCAATGCCCTCCTCAGCGAACAGGTGGCCCTGCTGGTGCGCGAGCGCGACAGCCTCAAATCGCGCCTCAACGCAGCCCGGGCGCGGGTCGAAGCCCTGCTGGAGCGGCTGCCGCCGCAGACCCTTTCCGAGCCCTCCGAAGACCCTCAGGCATGAAACAAGTCGAAGTCCAGATCATGCAGCAGAGCTATCTGCTGGCCTGCCCCGAAGGACGCGAGTCCCGTCTGCTGGAGGCGGTGGAGCGACTGGACACCGCGATGTGCAAGATCCGCGATGGTGGCAAGGTGCGCGCACGCGACCGCATCGCGGTGCTGGCCGCGCTGAACTTCGCCTTCGAACTGGCCGACCGTGAAAGCGCCGAGCTGCAGGCCCAGGCTGCCGCACGCAGGGCCGAACAGGAGCGGCCGGCCGCGCCTGCGGTGCCGGCCTCGGCCGACCGCCTGGAACACCTGATCCGCCAGCTCGATTCGGCCCTGGGTGACGACGGCCATCTGATTTGATTGCCCGGCGCAGTCGCCGGAACGGCCCGGCAGGCCCTACAATAGCCCCTGTCTGCAGTGCGCGCCGGGCTTTATATTTCCTTGAACCAATGCTCATATGAGCCCGGGCTTGGTACATCGGCTGGTGAGCGTGATCATCTCGCGTCAGATGAACCCAACGTCAGTCTGCCCTCGCCCACCTGAACCCCCGGTTCAGGATGACGGTCCGGTGGCACTCGCAGACACCCTCTTCTGCCCGGGGGCCGTCCGGCCCCCGGGCCTCCCACTTCACTCCACCGTGATCCGGTACTTCGTCGCGATCTGCTTGTAGACCGCGTTCTCGGCCGCGATGTCGCGGGCGAACTGTTCGGGCGTGCCGCCGACCACCTGCGAGCCGGTTCCCTCGATCTGCTTCTTGACACCAGGATCGGCCAGGGCCTTGAGCAGGGCTGCGTTCACCCGATCGACGACCGCCTTGGGCAAGCCCTTGGGTCCGTACAGGCCATAGAAGGCCATGCGGTTGACCGGCTCGACCCCAAGCTCCTTGAAGGTCGGCACCTCGGGCAGCTGAGGCAGACGTTTCGGTGAGGCCACGGCCAGCGCCACCAGGCGCCCGCTCTTCACGAAAGGCAGCGCCGAGGGCAGGTTGTCGAACACCAGGGGGACCTGACCCGACACCGCGTCGATCAGGGCCGGGCCCGAACCCCGGTAGGGCACATGGGTCAGCGACAGGCCGGTCTGCTCCTGGTAGAGCGCCATCAGCATGTGGGCGATCGAGCCCGTGCCAGCCGTGCCGAAGCCGTACTGGCCCGGTTTCTTCTTCACCTCGGCGACAAAGCCCGCGTAGTCCCTGGCCGGGAAAGCCGGGTTGGCCGCCAGTATGTTGGGCGTGGCCGCCATGTTCACGATGGGCGTGAAATCGGTCAGCGGGTTGTAGGGCAGATGGGCATTGGTGGCCGGGTTGGTGGCCGTGGTCGAGACCGTGGCCACCCCCAGGATGTAACCGTCAGGCTGGGCCCTGGCCACCTCGGCGGCGCCGACCGAGCCGCCGCCACCCGCGTGGTTCTCGACCACCAGAGGCTGACCCAGGGCCTCGGCCGCCTTCTGCGAGACCGCCCGCGCCACCAGATCGGTGGTGCCGCCCGCCGCAAAGGGCACGATCAGCCGTATCGGCCGGTTCGGATAGTCGTCGGCCCGGGCCGCAGGCAGGGCCAGCAGGCCGGTCAGGGCGACCAGGCCCGCCAGTTGGCCGACAAAACGGCGCTTGGAATGGTTCATGTCTTGTGTCTCCAGAAAAAAATGTGCAGCGCTCAGCGCGTCTTTGAAATCAGGCATTCGCGGCTCAGGCCGGCACAGGAATCGACGCCCAGCATGGCCAGGTTGCGGTCGACCTCGGCGCGCAGCAGCCCGATGGCATGGGCCACCCCGGCCTCGCCCGCGACGGCGGCGGCGTAGTTGAAAGGCCGGCCCACGAAGACCATGCGGGCACCCAGGGCCAGGGCCTTGAGCACATCCGAGCCGCGCCGGAATCCGCTGTCGATCATCACCGGCAGGTCGCCCACCGCATCCACCACCGGCCCCAGCACCCGCATCGGCGAGACCGCGCCGTCGAGCTGGCGCCCGCCGTGGTTGGACAGGATGACGCCGTCGACCCCGCGCTCGCGGGCGGCCACCGCGTCGGCCACGCTCAGGATGCCCTTGACCACCAGCCGTCCCTGCCACTGGCGCCGGATCTGCTCCAGGTGACGCCAGCTCAGGTGGTCGCGGGCCGAGAAGTCACGCATCACGTTGGCCGACAGGATGGGCGCCCCCCGGGTGGCAAAGGAATTCTCGAAATGCGGCATGCCGTGGCGCAGCAGGGTGCGCGCGAAGGTGCCAGCCAGCCAGCGCGGGCGCGTCAGACCGTCCCAGGCCAGGCGCAGGCCGGGCCGCAGGGGCGTGGTGAAGCCGGTGCGCACATTGTTCTCGCGGTTGGCCGACACGGGGATGTCCACCGTCAGCACCAGGGTGCGGTAGCCGGCACGGGCGACGCGGTCCACCAGGGCCTCGATGCGCGCCAGGTCCCCGGGCAGATAGGCCTGGAACCAGGTGCGGGGCGCGGCGGCGGCCACCGTCTCGAGCGGGATCAGCGACGAGCCGCTCATGATCGAGGCAATGCCCGCCTGTTGCGCGGCCCGGGCCAGCACCACATCGCCCCGGTAGGTCGACAGCGCATTGATGCCCATGGGCGCGATGCCGAAGGGGCTGGAGAAGCGCTCACCCCAGAGTTCCACCGCCTGGCTGCGCTGCGACACGTCGACCAGCACCCGCGTGGTGAAACCGTATTCCTCGAAGGCGCGTCGGTTGTCGTCGCGCGACTGGTTGTCCTCGGCCGCGCCGGCGATGTAGCCGTAGATGGGGCGTGGCAGGCGGCGGCGGGCCTTGGGCTCGAAATCGGCCAGGCACAGCACATCGTGCAGCCCCGCCGGCACAGGGGGTGGCGTGACAGGCAGGGCGGTGTCGGACGCCGGGGCAGAAAAGGCAGGTTTCATCGCGGAGCGGGCCTTTCACGGAACGGTTGCAAGTGGGCAGGCAGGAATGTAGGCCTCGATCTCGTTTCATGAAAGC
>JAFAMV010000232.1 GCA_019233055.1 Curvibacter sp. | reverse complement strand
ATGAAGTCGGGCAGGGGCAGCACGCCGAAGAGCACCACCGGGAACCCGGCCGCCGAGCTGTAGGCCCAACCGACCAGCGGGACGGCAAAGAACAGCAGATAGAGCAGGTGATGGGTGCCGTGATGGGCGGCACGCTGCCAGGCCGGCATGGCGCTCTCGACGGCCGTGGGCAGCGGCGGCGGTTCATGGGTGAGGCGCCACAGCAGGCGCAGCGCGCTGAGCCCCAGGATGGTCATGCCGGCCCATTTGTGCCAGTTGTAGAGCTTCAGCCGCTGCGGCGAGAAGGGCAGGTCGGCCATGTAGAGGCCGACACAGAAGACACAGGCCAGCGCCAGTGCCAGCAGCCAGTGCAGCAGCATTGCGATGCCGCTGTAGCGGGCCATGGGGGCGGCGGCGGAGGGGTTGCGAGGGGCCATGATCGACAAACAGATGGAAACGGTCTGGATGGAGTTGTTGACCTGCAACAAGTTCCGACATGGATCGCAGTGTAGGAAGCGGCTGCGCGAACCGGTTTCAGCTTGATTGACGCTTCAATTCAAAAAAATTGAATGTTCCTGCCATGACCGGCCGGCCACCGGGGTGAATGGCCCTTCGGTGGCGGGCAGGGCTTTGCACCCCGGGGCGCGGGCCTCGACCCAGCCCGGCAGATCAGGGGATCATGGCCGCCTGCATCCAGGCGTCGCGTGCTGCGTCGGCCTCGCCGCGTCGGTCGGCCAGCAGGGCCAGGGCGCGCCAGGCGTTGCGTTGCAGCGGGCCGGCATCGAGGTGCTGGGCCGCCTGGCTCAGCAACTGCTGGGCCTTGCCCCAGAGCTGGCGCCGCAGGCAGGCCATGCCGGCCAGGTATTGGAGTCGGGCGCTGCGTGGATCGGCCTGCTGGGCCGCCTCGATGCGTGCCAGCCAGGCGCCGTCGAGCGTTTCCATGCTGAGTTCGAGGATCTCGACCAGTCGCAGCTGCAGGTGTTCGGGCAGCGAGTTCGGCAGACCGGCCATGCGTTCCCAGACCGGCAGCATCCAGGTCCGGGCCTGCTCGTTGTCGCCACCCAGGCGGATCAGGCGCTGTGCGGCCTGCAAGGCCAGTTCGGGCATCTGTCGCTCGGCCGGATCCAGCCCCTGCCAGACCAGCTGGAGCTGGGCCGGGTCATGGGCCGAGTTGAGCAGTTCGGTGGCCAGTCCGCGCACCAGGCTCTGGGCGGCAATCGCCGAGAAGGCGCGGTGCTTGGCCAGCAGGCGTGCGGTTTCCAGGGCCTCCTGCGTCTGGCCGGACAGGCGGGCCGCCTTGAGGCGGGTGCGCAGCGCCAGGGTGCGTCGGGCCGCCCCCTGGGGCAGTTCCTCGAGGCGGGCCAGGGCGCCGGCGGGGTCGCGGTCATCCAGGGTCCAGCGGGCAGAGCGCAGCTGGGCGCCCTCGCGCAGCTCCTGGTGCTGCGGGTTGCGGCTGCTGGCGGTTTCTTCCAGGGCCGACTGCAGGTGTTCGTCGCGGCCGCCGCGGTCCTGCAGGGCGTGGGCACCGTCGGCGGCAATGAGGTGGGCCAGGGTGCGCAGCTGCGTGCCGGGGCCGTTGTACAGGCCGGTGGCCTGCAGGGTCTGTTCCTGCAGCAAGGTGGCCTCGGCGGCCTTGCGGGCGCGCACGAAACGGCCCGAGAGCAGGTGGGTGAGTGCGTCCAGCAGGTAGCCATGCATGGCGCGCTCTTTCTGCTGCAGTCGCCAGCGGCGTGCCTGCTGCGGGATCTCGAACAGCGCAGCCAGGGCCTGCAGGGCTGCATGCAGCAGGACGAAGCTGCCGAACAGCAGCAGCAACACCATGTTGAGCGACAGATCGATGCGGTAGGGGGGCCAGAACACGGTGACCGTGCCCTGGTTGTTGCCGGCAAACAGGGCCAGGGCGGCGGCCACACCGAAAAGGGCCAGGAGCCAGAGGGCGGCGCGCATGCGGTGTCCTCAGCGACCGGCCGCGGCGGTGGCCAGCGCGGTCAGGGTTTCGTCCAGTCGGGGCAGTTCGACCGCCTTGAGCTGGTTCTGGATCTGTTGCAGCAGGCTCGCTGCGGCCTGGGTGCGTCGCGAGGCCGGATCGAAATACCGGTTGATGAGCTGGGCCGAGGTGGCCAGGTCGGCGCGGGCCGATTCGGTCTGGCGCGCCAGCACGCCCAGGCGGGCATTCAGCAGCTTGAGCTTGAGGTTCTCGCGCAGGAAGAAGCTCTGTTCGGGTGCCATCAGGGCGGCCTCGGGCTGGTCGATCCGGCTCACGCGCACCAGGCCGCGGGCCTCGCTGCGCACCAGGCCCCAGGCCTGCAGCAGCGTGTCCTTCCACCAGGCCTGGGCCTGGGCCAACGGCGCGTCGGCCTTGGGCGGCACCTTGCTGGGCGTGCCGGGTGTGGCCGGTGCGGCGATGACCCGGTTGCCGGGGACTTCGGCCACGGCGTTGAGCACCGGCAGTTCGTCGATCTGGCGGGCCAGGTCGTCCAGCCGGGCCAGCAGGCCGGGGGTGTCGGTCACATTGGCCGACTTGATGCGGTCGCTGTCGTGCTGGATGGCGCGCTGCAGCGGGGCCAGCCGGGGCTGGGCCGCGCGGGCGATGCGCTGGTCGGCGGTCTTGAGGGCGGCCAGCAGCGGCTCGGTGCTGCCGGTGAGCTGGGCCTGCTGCTGGGCCAGACGCAGGGCGGATTCGATGTCGACCACCAGGTTCTCGTCGCGCGAGCGCGACAGGCTTTGCATCAGCTCTTCGAGCTGGCTGCGCTGCAGGGCCACTTCGCTGAGACGGGTTTCGTTGACGCTGACGCGCGCGGCGGCATCGGTGGCGAGTTCCTGGGCCTGCCGTGCCAGGGTGCGCGCCTCGATGGCCTGGGCGCCGGTGTCGGCGCTTTGCCGGGCGAGCTGTTCCTGGATGCTGTTGAGCCGCTGCCACAGGGAGGCCGCGGTCGCCAGGGCCACGCCGGCGACCACCAGGGCCAGCCAGCCCAGGGGCCGGGCGGGCGGCCGGGCCGCAGTCCGTCGCGAGGCGGGCGCTGCGGCGGCAGGCGGAGGGGACGGCTGGTCGATCTGGGGCTCGGAACTCATGGCAGAGATTCTATCGACGCGATCACCGCTTCGAGCGTCGGACGGCTGTCCAGCACCCGCCCGAAGCCGGCGGCTGTGGCGGCCGCGCCAATGCGCGGGTGGGTGACCAGGGCGGTGGCGGCCTGCCAGGACACGTCGGGCAGGCAGGCCTGCAGGTTGCGGATGGCTTCGGAGCTGCTGAACAGCCACAGGCTGCCGTCGGCGGCGGCCGTCCGCGCCCGTTGCAGCAGCGTGGCGTCGGCCGTCGGCGCATGGCGCTCATAGACCACGAACGGCACCGCCTGCGCGCCGGCTTCATGCAGGCGTGCGGCCAGCCATTCACGGCCTGAACCGCGCTGGGCCGCTTCGGCGGGCAGGGGCTGGGCGTCGTCGGTCGGCGCATCGAGGCCGCGCACGATGAGGACCCGGTCGCCCGCCTGGACCTGTGAGTGCACCTGGGCCCACAGGTGCTCCGAATCGAACTGGCCCGCATCCGGCGGCGGGGTGTCGACCCGGCTGGCGTCCCAGCCCGCAGCGATCAGGGCGCGGGCGGTGCCTGGGCCGGGCGCCCAGGCGCGGTCCGGCATCGGTATCTGATGTGCGGCCCGGGCATGGAAATGCTGGACGGCATTGGGGCTGACGAACATCCAGGCGCGCCAGGGGCCGGGGGGGGCGGGCTGGGGATGGCGCGGCGCATCGATGTGGATCAGTGGCAGGGCCTGCGCATTCCAGCCTTGCTCACGCAGCTGCCGTGCCCAGGTGCTGGCGTCCGGCTCGGGCCGGGTCACCAGGACGCAGGGCGGGGCCATGGGCGCAGGCTCAGCCGCCCACCGGACGGGCGCCGGCGCTCAGCAGCAACTCGGCCACTTCCTCGCCGAGGTCGGCCGCCTGGGCCAGGTCCAGGACCGGGCGCTGGCCGGCAGCGCGGATGAGCGGGGCGCCGGACGCGGCTTCGGCTTCGCCCCAGGCGGCACGCAGCACCAGTTCCTGGCCCAGCCAATGGCCGTGTGCTGCCAGCGGCATGGAGCAACTGCCGCCCATGCGTCGGCTGACCGCCCGCTCGGCGGTCACCGTCAGCCAGGTGCGTTGATCGGCCAGCGGCGCCAGCGCCTCGCGCAGCTCCGGGCGGCCGCTGCGGATCTCGATGCCGAGCGCGCCCTGGCCGGCGGCGGGCAGCATGCTGTCGGGGGCGAATTCGTGCCGGATGCGTTCACCCAGGCCCAGACGCTTGAGGCCGGCGGCGGCCAGCACGATGCCGGCGTATTGGCCCTCGTCGAGCTTGCGCAGCCGGGTGTCGAGGTTGCCGCGCAGCGGTTCGATGCGCAGGTCGGGCCTCAGGGCGCGCAGCAGCACGGTGCGCCGCAGGCTGGAGGTGCCGACCACGGCCCCCTCGGGCAGGTCCTGCAGTCGGGCATATCGGGGCGAGACGAAGGCGTCGCGCGGGTCTTCGCGCTCCATCACGCAGGCCAGCTCGAAGCCTTCGGGCAGGTCCATCGGCACGTCCTTGAGGGAATGCACCGCGATGTCGGCCCGGCCTTCCTCGAGCGCCACTTCCAGCTCCTTGACGAAGAGGCCCTTGCCGCCGACCTTGGACAGGCTGCGGTCCAGGATCTGGTCGCCCTGGGTGGTCATGCCCAGCAGGGTCACGGCATGGCCCTGTGATTCGAGCCGGGCCTTCACATGTTCGGCCTGCCACAGCGCCAGTCGGCTTTCACGGGTGGCTATCACGATGGGGAAGGCTGGCTTGCTCAAGGTCGTAACCTTTTTGTAATTTCCGGAGGGTCTTGGATGCTAGCATGCGGCGCGTTCCCCAACCGTGTTGCAAGCCTGTGACAGGCGCGTGAAGGCGCGCGTCCGTCCACTCTCCCATCCACTCTCTGGAGATTGCCTGAATGAAACGTTCCGACAAGGATCAGCCCCTCATCGACGACATCCGCCTGCTGGGCCGCATCCTGGGCGACGTCATCCGCGAGCAGGAGGGGGTGGCGGCCTATGAGCTGGTCGAGCAGGTGCGCAAGCTGTCGGTGGCCTTCCGTCGCGACGCCGACCAGGAGGCCGACCGGGCCTTGAAGAAGCTGCTGAAGTCGCTCACCGGCGACCAGACGGTGAGCGTGATCCGGGCCTTCACCTATTTCAGCCATCTGGCCAACCTGGCCGAAGACCGGCACCACATCCGCCGCCGCACCGTGCATGAACGCGCCGGCGACACCCAGGAGGGCAGCATCGAGGTGGCGCTGGCCCGCCTGCGCTGGGCCGGCATCGCGCCCAAGGCGATCGCCCAGACCCTGGCGCACAGCTATGTCTCGCCGGTGCTCACCGCCCACCCGACCGAGGTGCAGCGCAAGAGCATCCTCGATGCCGAGCGCGACATCGCCCAACTGCTGACCGTGCGCGACGAGATCAAGGTCCGTGCCCAGCTCTACAACAGCGCCAAGGATGCGCTGACCCCGCGTGAACTGGCGGCCAACGAGGGCCTGTTGCGGGCCCGCGTGATGCAGCTGTGGCACACGCGGCTGCTGCGTTTTTCCAAGTTGACCGTGGCCGACGAGATCGAGAATGCCCTGAGCTACTACGAAGCGACCTTCCTGCGCGAGATCCCCAAGCTCTACGCCGAGCTTGAGCGCGAACTCGGCAACCACCCGGTGGCCAGCTTCTTCCGCATGGGCCAGTGGATCGGCGGCGACCGCGACGGCAACCCCAATGTCAGCGCCCAGACCCTCGAATTCGCGCTCGGCCGCCAGGCCGAGGTGGCGCTGCGCCACTACCTCACCGAGGTGCATTACCTGGGCGGTGAGCTGTCGATGTCGGCCCGGCTGGTGGGGGTGACCCCCGACATGCAGGTGTTGGCCGCCGGCTCGCCCGACACCAACGAGCATCGCCAGGACGAACCCTATCGGCGTGCCCTGACCGGCATCTATGCGCGTCTGGCGGCGAACCTCAAGGATCTGACCGGCGGCGATGCGGCCCGCCATGCGGTGGCGCCGCAGAACCCCTATCCGACTGCCGCCGCCTTCCTGGCCGATCTGCGCACCATCGAGGCCTCGTTGCAGGCCCACCATGGCGAGGCCCTGGTCAACGGACGCCTGCGGCCTCTGATCCGGGCCGTCGAGGTGTTCGGTTTCCATCTGGCCACGGTGGACCTGCGGCAGAGTTCGGACAAGCACGAGGAAGTCGTGGCCGAACTGCTGGCGACCGCCCGCATCGAATCGAACTACAGCGCGCTGGACGAGGCGGCCAAGCGGGCGCTTCTGCTGCGCCTGCTCAATGACGCGCGGCCGCTGCGCGTCATGGGGGCGAGCTATTCGGCCCACGCCCAGAGCGAACTCGCCATCTTCGAGACGGCGCTGCGCATGCGCCGACGCTACGGCCATGAGGCGATCCGCCACTACATCATCAGCCACACCGAGACCGTCAGCGACCTGCTGGAAGTACAGCTGCTGCAGAAGGAGGTCGGTCTGCTGCGTGGCCTGCTGCAGGAGGCCGAGGGTGCCGCCGCCATCAGCGACCTGATCGTCGTGCCCCTGTTCGAGACCATCGAAGACCTGCGCAACGCCGCGCCCATCATGCGCGAGTTCTATGCGCTGCCGGGCATGGCCGAACTGATCCAGCGCAGCGGTGCCGAGCAGGACATCATGCTGGGCTATTCCGACAGCAACAAGGACGGCGGCATCTTCACCAGCAACTGGGAGCTGTACCGCGCCGAGATCGCCCTGGTCGAGCTGTTCGAGGAGCTGGCGGCCCGCCACGGCATCCAGCTGCGCATGTTCCACGGCCGTGGCGGCACCGTGGGCCGGGGCGGCGGACCGAGCTACCAGGCCATCCTGGCCCAGCCGCCGGGCACCGTGCGCGGACAGATCCGCCTGACCGAGCAGGGCGAGGTGATCGGCTCCAAGTACGCCAACCCCGAGATCGGCCGGCGCAACCTCGAGACCCTGGTGGCCGCCACCCTCGAGGCCACGCTGCTTCAGCCGACCAAGCCAGCCACCAAGGCCTTCCACCAGGCCGCCGCCGAGCTGTCCCAGGCCAGCATGGGCGCCTACCGCGACCTGGTCTACGAGACGGCCGGCTTCACCGACTATTTCTTCGGCTCGACCCCGATCCGCGAGATCGCCGAGCTCAACATCGGTTCCCGCCCGGCCTCGCGCAAGGCCTCGCAGCGCATCGAAGACCTGCGCGCCATCCCCTGGGGTTTCAGTTGGGGGCAGTGCCGCCTGACCCTGCCGGGCTGGTACGGCTTCGGTTCGGCCGTCGAGGGCTTTCTGGGGCGCGAGGCCGCGCCCGGCAAGGACGGCCGCAAGGAGGCCCTGGCCCTGCTGCAACGCATGTACCGCCAATGGCCCTTCTTCCGCACCCTGCTGTCGAACATGGACATGGTGCTGGCCAAGAGCGATCTGGCCCTGGCCTCGCGCTATGCCGAGCTGGTGGCCGACGCCCGCCTGCGCAAGAAGGTCTTCGCCCTCATCGAGGCCGAATGGCACCGCACGGCCGAGGCCCTGACCCTGATCACCGGCGACAAGCAGCGCCTGGCCCACAACGAGGCGCTGGCCCGTTCGATCCGGCACCGTTTCCCCTACATCGACCCGCTGCACCATCTGCAGGTCGAACTGGTGCGGCGCTACCGGGCTGGCGGCGGTGACGAGCGCGTGCAGACCGGGATCCACATCTCCATCAACGGGATCGCGGCCGGCCTGCGCAACACCGGCTGAGGGCCGGCTGCATCGTGCCGGCCCGCATCTTGCTGCACCGGCCCGTCAGGACATGGCATAGGGTGACAGGAACATGATGGCAAACCCCTGGTGGCGCATCGAGTGGCAGGCCGGCTGGCAGCAGAAGATGCTGCTGCGCGGCCTGCGCCCTCTGGTGGCGTTGGCCTGCGTGGTGGGGCTGGGGTGGTGGCTGGACGCCGATGCGGCGGTGATGCCCCTGGTGCTGGGGGTGAACGCCAGCGCGCTGGCCGAGACCGACGACAGCTGGCGCGGCCGCCTGCGGGCCCAACTGGCGACCCTGCTGGCGTTTGCCCTGATGGCCGTGGCCATCCAGGCGAGCCTGGGCCTGCCCTGGATGTTCCTCGGGGTGCTGCTGGTCGCCGTGCTGGTGCTGACCCTGCTGGGGGCGGTGGGTGAACGCTATCGGGCCATCACCTCGGCCACCCTGATCATGGGGCTGTACGTGGCGCTGGCCTCGCGTTCGCAGTCTGCGAGCTCTCTGCAGAACCTGTTGGCCCCGGGCCTGCTGCTGGCCGGCGCTGCCTGGTACGGGGTGGTCTCGGTGCTGTGGGCGGCGCTGTTCCCGCGGCGCCAGGTGCAGCAGAACCTGGCGGAACTCTATGAAGCGCTGGGCGAGTACCTGCGCCTGAAGGCCCGGCTGTTCGAGCCCGTGCGCGGGGTCGACCTGGAGCGGCGGCGGCTGGCGCTGGCGCTGCAGAACGGCCGTGTGGTGCAGGCCCTGAACACCTGCAAGGAGAGCCTGCTGAGCCGGCTGCCTCCCGGCGGCCCGGCGCCGCGCCTCGATGCGCAGGCGGCCCCGTGGTTGCGCCATGCCTTCCGTCAATACCTGGTGGCGCAGGACCTGCACGAGCGTGCCAGCTCCTCGCATGAGCACTATGAGCTGCTGTCCGAGGTCTTCTTCCACAGCGATGTGCTCTACCGCTGCCAGCGCGTGCTGGCCCTGGTCGGGCTGGACTGCCAGGAGCTGGCCCGGGGTCTGCCGGCCGGCCATCTCTGGAGCCGCGAGGGCAGCACCGCTCGGGCCCTGGAAGACCTCGAGGCGGCGATCCGCCGCGTCGAGGCCCAGCCCTGGCCGGCGGTCGAAGCCCTGGCCCTGGCCGAAGGCAGTGCCGACAGCCCGGGCGGCGGCGCGGCGCGTCCGCTGCGCTCCCTGCGGGCCCTCGCCACCAACCTCGGCCGCATGGACCAGGTGCTGGCCCGGGCCAGCACCGAGGGGCCGCTGCCGCAAGAGTGGGTGGACACCAGCCTGCTGGACCGGGGCCCCCGCGATTTCCGTGACGGCTGGGCGCGTGTGCGCAACGAACTCCATCTGCGTTCGCCGCTGCTGCGCCACGGCCTGCGCCTGTGCGTGGCGCTGGCCGCCGGCTTCACCCTGGCCCGCGCCACCGGCGACCGGCATGGGCTGTGGATCCTGCTGACCATCGTCTTCGTCTGCCGCCCTCAATATGGCGACACGCTGCGCCGCCTCGGGGAACGGGTCTGGGGCACGGTGCTCGGCCTGGTGGTGGGCTGGGCCCTGCTGCGACTGTTTCCTCAGGAGGGGGTGCAATCGGTGGCCATGGTCGTGGCCGGCGTGCTGTTCGTGGCCACCCGGCAGACCCGCTACACCCTGGCCACGGCGGCCATCACGGCCCTGGTGCTGCTGTCCTTCAACCAGATCGGCAACGGTTTCGGCCTGATCCTGCCCCGGCTGCTCGACACGGTGGCGGGCAGCGTCATCGCGGCGCTGGCAGTCTGGCTGGTCTGGCCCGACTGGCAGTCGCGCCGCCTGCCCCGATTGGCCGCCCAGGTCTTGCGCAGCCAGGCGAACTACCTGCAGGAGATCGTGGCGCAATACCGTGGTGGCAAGCAGGATCACCTGGGCTACCGGCTGGCACGCCGCAATGCCCACAATGCCGATGCCGCGTTTTCTGCAGCCATGTCGGCCCTGTTCGGCGAGCCCGGCCGGGTGCGGCGGAATGCGGCGGCGGGCATGCGCTTCCTGGTGCTCTCGCACACCCTGCTCAATTACCTGTCGGCCCTGGGGGCCCACCGGCACGAAGGCCTGGAGTGGTCCGGCGAGAGCCGCTTCGCGGCCGATGCCGAGGGGCTGGTGCAGGCCCTGCTCGGTCTGGCCGGTGCCCTGCAGACGGGGCAGCCGGTCCCTGTGGCAGCAGCCTTGAACGACAGCGCCGCTGGTGCCGGCAGCGATGCGGCCAATGCCGACCTGGTGCGCCTGTTGCAGGCGCAACTGACCCTGGCCCTGCGCCTGCTGCCAGCCCTGAGGGCGGTGGCCGCCGAGCTCTGAGGCCCGGTGGTGCGCCTCGGCTGGTGCACGCTCAGCCGTGGCGGAACAGGAAGCTGTAGGCGTTCAGGGCCGGCACGCCGCCCAGATGGGCGTACAGCACCCGCGAGCCCGCCGGGAATTCGCCTCGGCGCACCTTGTCGATCATGCCGTGCATCGACTTGCCCTCGTACACCGGGTCGGTGAGCATGCCTTCCTGGCGCGCGCACAGGCGGATGGCTTCGAGCGTGCCCTCGTTGGGCAGGCCGTATTCGGGGCCGCCGTAGCGGGTGTCGAGCACCACGTCCTCGGGCTGCAGATCCTGGCCCAGCTCGACGAGGCCGGCGGTGTGGCGGGCGATGCGCAGGATCTGGGCATGGGTCTTCTCGGGCGTGGCCGAGGCGTCGATGCCGATCACCCGTCGGGCCCGGCCGTCGGCGGCAAAGCCCACCACCATGCCGGCCTGGGTGCTGCCGGTGACCGAGCAGACCACGATGTAGTCGAACTGGAAGCCCAGCTCGGCCTCCTGGGCCCGCACCTCTTCGGCAAAGCCGACAAAGCCCAGGCCGCCGTAGGGGTGCTCCGAGCAGCCCGCCGGGATCGGGAAGGGCTTGCCGCCGGCCCGGCGCACGTCTTCCATGGCCTGCTCCCAGCTGGGGCGGATGCCGATGTCGAAGCCTGCAGCGTCGAGTCGGACGTCGGCACCCATGATGCGTGACATCTCGATGTTGCCGACCCGGTCGTAGACCGCGTCGGAGTAGTTGACCCAGTTCTCCTGCACCAGCACGCATTTCATGCCCAGGTGCGCGGCCACCGCCGCCACCTGGCGGGTCTGGTTGGACTGGATGCCGCCGATCGACACCAAGGTGTCGTAGCCGCCGGCCAGCGCCTCGGGGATCAGGTATTCGAGCTTGCGCGTCTTGTTGCCACCGAAGGCCAGACCGCTGTTGCAGTCCTCGCGTTTGGCATAGAGCTCGACCTGGCCGCCCAGGTGCTGGCTCAGGCGCTTGAGGGGCTGGATCGGGGTCGGCCCGAAGGTCAGGGGGTGGCGGGGGAATTTCTGCAGGTTCATCGGCTTGCTCCGTGGGTTGGATCAGGCTTCGATGCTAGAGAAACAGCCGATTAACAGGGTTGCAAAAAAAGAGATAAATACTGAGTCTATCGATGCAGAATTGAAAAATCATTCAACATGGTTTTGTATTGATTTAAATGAGCGCAACAAAAGTTCGTCGCAAGGTGGCGCCGCAGGCGCCTGAGGTGGCGGCCCTCGACCGCACCGACCGGGCCATCCTGCGGATCCTGCAGGAAGACGCTTCGCTGTCCAATGTGGCGCTGGCCGAACAGGTGCATCTGAGCCCGCCGGCCTGCCTGCGGCGGGTCGAGCGGCTGCGTCAGCAGGGCTATATCCGGGGCACCGTGGCGCTGCTCGATCCGCAGGCCCTGGGCGCGGGGATGCTGGTGATGATCGGCGTGGTGCTGGACCGCTCCACCCCCGACTCCTTTGCGGCCTTCGAGAAGGCCGCGGTCCGGATCTCGGGCTGCATGGAGTGCCATGTGGTGACCGGCGAGTTCGACTACGTGATGATGCTGCGCACGCGCGACAGCGAGAGCTTCAACCAGCTGCATGCCGAGCAGCTGCTGTACCTGCCCGGGGTGCGCCAGATCCGCTCGTTCATGGTGCTCAAGCAGGTGCTGTCGACCACCCGGCTGCCGCTGTGACGGCGTGGAAAGGGCGGCAATCCGGGCCCTGTTCGCGGCATGCGGGCCGCCGGCCGCCGCTACCATTTGCATCGATGAAAACCGTGGAAAGGCCTGCGCGCATGAAACCAAGCCCTCTGCTCCCCGTCTTGCTGGGCATGGCGCTGGTGAGCGCCTGCACCTCGATGGATGTGCCGCGTGCGGACAACTATCCCACCACGAGCCAGAAGAAGCCGCGCTCGGTGCACCACTGGGATGTGCTGGCCGACGACGTGGCCGCGCGCATCGCGCAGAAAATCCATTCCTACCCCATGGCCCTGCCGGCGGTGTACCTCGAGCAGGCGCCGGCCGGCAGTTTCAACCAGGGATTCCGCGAGCTGCTGCTGACCCGTCTGGTCGACCACCAGGTGATCGTGTCGCGCCAGCCCGGCCCGCTGGTGGTGCGTTTCGACACCCTGTTGGTGCAGCATGGCAGCGAGGTGGGCAACGGCAATCCGGCGCCGGTGACCAGCCTGGCCGCCGGTGTGGCGGTGAGTCGCGACCTGTTCAGCTACCTGCACAGCACGACCAGTGCGGTGGGCAGCGTGCTGTCGTTGGCGGCCTTGACCGACCTGGGGCGCATCGCCCTCGACGGACAGGCCGCCGGTGGGCCGACCCGCACCGAGGTGTTGGTGACCACCTCGCTGGTGCGCGAGGAGACCTATCTGGCCCGCACCGCCGATGTCTACTACATCGACCCGGATGACCGCGATCTGTATGCGCCCAAGCCACCGGTGCCGGCCAATCCTGCGCCGCCGCCCGTGGCCACGCGCAACTGGAAGGTGGTGGGCGAATGAGCATCGGATCCCCTCGGTTCTCCCGCCGCGCCCTGCTGGCCTGGACGGCACTGGCCCTGAGCGCCTGCTCCTCCACGCCGCCTGCGCCTGCGGTCGATGAGGATGTCAAGACCAATCTGATCGACATCAACTACAAGGCGGCCGATGCGCTGCTCAAGGGCGTCAAGCTCGACCCGCGCCTGCCCTTGCTGGTGGCCACCTTCGTCAACCTCAATGAGTTGAGCGAATCGTCGGCGCTGGGGCGCCTGTGCTCGGAGCAGGTGGGCAGCCGCATCGCGCAACTGGGCTACCCGGTCAAGGAGCTGAAGCTGCGCGAGAACCTGTTCATGAAGCAGTCGCAGGGCGCGCTGCTGCTGTCGCGCGAGGTCCACGACATCAGCCAGACCCAAGCCGCCCAGGCGGTGATCGTGGGCACCTACACCTCCTCGGGCAAGATGCTCTACATCAGCGTGAAGCTGGTGATCCCCGAGGGCAATGTGGTGCTCTCGGCCCACGACTACGCGATGCCCATCGACGCCAACCTCAAGGGGCTGTTGCGCTAGGGCCGGCCCAGCAGGCGCATGCCGTTGAAGACCACCAGCAGGCTCGCGCCCATGTCGGCGAACACCGCCATCCACATCGAGGCGTTGTCGAACAGGGCCAGCAGCAGGAACAGCAGCTTGATGCCCAGGGCCAGGGCGATGTTCTGCCACAGCACCGCATGGGTGCGTCTGGAAAGCCGGATCGTCTCCGGCAGGCGGCGCAGGTCGTCGTTCATGACCACCACGTCGGCCGCCTCGACGGCGGTGTGGCTGCCGGCGGCCCCCATGGCGACACCGAGGTCGGCCTGGGCCAGTGCCGGGGCGTCGTTGATGCCGTCGCCGACCATGGCGGTCTTGCCCAGTCGTTGTTGGAGTTCGGCAAGGGCGCGCTGTTTCTCTTCGGGCAGCAGCCCGGCCCGGACTTCGGCGATCCCCGCCTGGGACGCGATCTGACGGGCCGCCGCCGGGTTGTCGCCGGTCAGCATGACCGGCGTGACCCCGAGCGCCCTGAGTTCTGCCACCGCCCGGGCCGATGAGGGCTTGAGCCTGTCGGCGACCGCGCAGATGGCCAGGACTTGGCGGCTGTCGGCCAGCAGGGAGACCGTGCGACCGGCCTGCTCATGTTGCGCCAGTCGGGCTTCGAGTTCCGGCGAACATTGGCCGAGTTCCTCGATCCAGCGGTGGTTGGCCAGCAGCAGGAGCCGGCCTTCCACCCGCCCCTGGACACCGCGCCCGGGCCGGGCTTCCACGCTGTCCACAGCCTGCACCGGCGTTTCGGCCAGGCCCTGGGCGATGGCCTGGGCCACCGGGTGGTCCGACCGGACGGCGAGACTCCGTGCCAGTGCCTGCAATGCCTCAGGAGTCGACCCGCTGTCGAGGGGCTCGAAGGCCGCCAACTGCGGCCGCCCCTCGGTCAGGGTGCCGGTCTTGTCCAGCGCCACGACCTGGAGGCTGCGTGCCTGCTCGAGGTGGGCACCGCCCTTGATCAGAATGCCGCGCCGGGCCGCCGCCGTCAGGCCGCTGACCACGGTGACCGGGGTGGAGATCACCAGCGCACAGGGGCAGGCGATGACCAGCATGACCAGGGCCTTGTAGAGGGCCTGAGGCCAACTCCAGTCCAGCAGCCAGGGGGGCAGCAGCGCCACCGCCAGCGCCAGCACGAACACCGCCGGGGTGTAGCCGGCGGCGAATCGATCCACGAAGCGCTGGGTCGGCGCGCGCGAGGATTGCGCCTGTTCGACGGCGTGGATGATGCGCGCCAGCGTGCTGTCGGACGCCGGGGCGGTGACGCGCAGCTCGAGTGCCGCCGTCTGGTTGAGCGTGCCGGCGAAGACGGGGTCGCCCGGGCGCTTGTCCACCGGCAGGCTTTCACCCGTCACGGGGGATTGGTCGATGCTGCCTTCACCCAGGACGATCTCGCCATCCAGGGGGACCCGCTCGCCCGGACGCACGCGCACCAGGGCGCCGACGGGGACGGTCTTCACCTCCCTGCGGCTCCAGCCGCCCTGGGCATCCTGCACCTCGGCCTGCTCCGGGGCCAGCGACCACAGGCTCTGGATGGCCTCCCGGGCCCGATCCACTGCCCGTGCCTCGATGGCCTCGGCGATCGCGTAGAGCGCCATCACCATGGCGGCTTCAGGCCACTGGCCGATGAGAAAGGCGCCGCTGACCGCCACCGTCATGAGCGCGTCGATGTTCAGGCGTCCCCGGGCCAGGGCCGCCAGGCCCTTGCCATAGACCGAAAAGCCGGCCAGGGCGATGGCTGAGGCTGCCAGCACCCTGCCCAGCATCAGGACCTGGGGCTGGTCCGGCCATGCGAAGGCCAGGCTTTCGGCACCCAGGGCCAGGGCCAATGCAGCGAGTTGTCTGCGCCAGGCGCCGTGGGCAGGCGAGCCCTGCGCTGGCGGCTGCGCATCCGGCTGCAGGGCCTCCGGATGGAAGCCGGCCTGGCGGATCCGCGTCAGCGCCTGCTCGAGGGCCGCTCCCTCGGCCGCCAGCCCCAGCTCGCGTCGGCCGAGGTTGAAATGCACGGTGCGCAAGCCGGGCAGGTCTTCCAGCGCCCGGCGGATCTGGGCTTCCTCCGAGGCGCAATCCATGTTGGCAATGCGATAACGATGCGGGGCGGATGGGGCGGACCTGTCCTGCCCCGCCTGCGGCGAGGGCGGGCCGCCCTCGATGGGTGCAGCGCGGTCATGGCCGCTGCAGGAGCAGC
>JAFAMV010000187.1 GCA_019233055.1 Curvibacter sp. | reverse complement strand
TCGAACGCCGGATGGTCAGGGCCCGCTCATGGGCCCCCGTGCCGGGGGCCAGGGTGGTGAGCGGACTGCCGATCAGGGCATCCTGCAGCCCCACGGCCAGCAGGCCCGCAGCAAACAACTGGGAATACAGGCCATAGTTGCTGGTGGTGCTGAACCGGATCAGCGCCATGCCGACACCGAAATTGAGGCCGCTGAGAAACACCTGGTCGACGACCGACAGCATCGATTGCGTCCAGAAGGACGGGCGCAACGTCAAGCGTGGTAACTTCACCCCGGGCCTCAGGCTTGCGGGCGCCGCCATAGACGGCTCCACCAGCCGGGCGAGCGCCCGCCCAGCATCGACCTCTGCGGCCGCAACTGGTTGTAGACCGTCCCCATAAGGTGGACCCCGACCGACTGCAGATCGTCGGCCGTCTGCCGCAGATCGGTCACCCGCGTCACATCCTCGCGCCCGATCACCAGCGCGGCGCCGACCTGACGCGCGATCACCTTGCTGTCCGACGAGTCGGTGGCCGGAGGGGTATCGACCAGCACCACATCGAAGTCGACGGCCAGCCGGTCGATCAGGCGGCTCAGACCCGGGTCCCGCAGAACTTCGAGCGGATTGGGCGGCAGCGGACCGGCCGGCAGGACCACAAGCTTGGGCAGCACCGACGTCATCACCTCGAAGCCGGCCTCGCTGCGCCCGGACAGCACGCTGGACAGCCCCTTCTTGTTGCTCATGCCGAAATAGCCATGCAAGCTGGGTTGGCGGAAATCGGCATCGATGAGCAGGGTGCGCTTGTCCAGTTGTGCGAACGAAAACGCCAGATTGGCCGCCAGATAGCTGCGCCCCTCCTCCGCCCCGGGGCTGACCAGGGCCAACCGCAGCGTGCGAGGCTCCCCCGCCTCCAACAGGATCTCGGAGCGGATGCGCCGGATCGCCTCGGCCTCGGGGCTGTACGGCGCATTGGCGATCGGCAGTGGGCAGCCCGGCTCCTGCCCGACCCGCAGGTCTGACGCGGTCACATAGTCGAACTGGCGGGCCAACACCGCCTGGATGTCATGGTCGCTCAGCAGGTGCAGTCGCACCGCGGCCTCGCCGAAGCGCAGCGGCGTCGTCTCCTGCAACTGGATCACCTGGTCCACCTGCTCACGCGTGAGCTTTCCGGCCTGGATGAACAGCTCGCCCATGCGGCCGTTGCTGAGGACCGACAGAGGTTCGGGCTGGACCGGTATTTCGGACAGGGGTTCGAGTTTCATGGCGGTATCAGAGCGTGGACTTGCCGATCTGGCCGAACAGGCGCAGGTTCAGGCTGCGCTCCATGTCCTCCGTGCAGCGCAACCGTCGGCTGCCGATCTCCAGCAGAAAGGACAGGCCCAGGCCCAGGGCCAGCCCCACAAAGACGGACATCAGCAGACTCTTGGTGATCAGCGGCTTCGAATGCTTGAGCGGCGCCTCGGCGCGGCGCAACACGGTGACGCTGGTCGAGTTGACGGTGCCCGACATCAGGATCTCGTCATATTTCGAGACTGCGGCGTTGTAGATCCGCTGGGTGCTTTCGAACTGGCGCTGCAACGATGCGATCACATCCCGGTGCTTCTTGGTCTCGAGCAGGTCCTCCTGCTGCTCCTGCATGTTCCGGCCCAGGGAAGACTCCTGGTCCTGCAGCCGCACGCCTTCCAGGCGCAGGCCCTGCAGAGCCGTCGAAGCCTCCTTGTGCAGGGTCTGGAGCAGGCCGTCGCGCTCGTCCTTGAGCGCCAGCAGACGCGGATGGCGGCTGCCGTAGGTGCCCATCACCTCATTGATGCGCCGGTCGACGTCGGCCAGACGCAGCTTGAGCTCGGTCACCCGGGGCTGCTGCGCCACCTCGGGAAGGTCGGCCACGTCGGTGCCGGATTTCAGCAGTTGATCCAAGGCCCGCATCCTGGCGTCGTATTCCTGTCGCTGCATGCGCAACTGCAACTGCCGGCTCGACAGCTCGGCAAACTGCTTGGTGGAGGTGTCCATGCGCTCATCGGTGTCGACGATCTTCTCGCGCTGCTGGTATTCGGTCAGCTTCTGCTGGGTCTCGTCCATCTGGTCTCGCAGCACCTGCAACTGGGCGTTGTACTGCTGCATGCGGGACTTGGCCGGTCCGACGCTGACCTCGGTGTTGATGTCGATGTAGGTCTGGATCAGGGTGTTGAGGAACTCCCGGGCCGCCTCGGGCGAACGGTCGGAATACTGCAGGCCGAGGATGCGACTCGAACGTTGAAGTCCCACCTCGATGCTCTTGGACAGCCGCTCCCTCAATTGCTGCCGGCTGCTGCCGTCGCTGCCCTTGTCGAGCAGGTGCAGGCTGTCGATCACACGGTCGATGGCCTCGTTGCTGGTGAGGATGTCGACCTGGGTCTGCAGGTAGCTTTCATCCAGCACAGCCGGAAACTGGCGGCCGCTGATGGGGTCGTTCACCCGGTATTCGATGTAGAGCTCAGCCGAGGAGGTGTAACTCTTGGGAATCACCATCAGCAAGGCCCCGGTGGCGGCCACGGTGGCGGCGATGACCAGCAGGACCGTGCGCACACGGTACCTCAGCATCGCGCCCAGTTGGTTGAAGGTCAGGCCCACCGGAAGTTTGGTCATGTTGCGGCTCGATGTCCTGTGGCTCAGAAAAGGCGTTCCTTGACGAAGATGACGTCACCCTCACGCACCGGGTCGGTCAGCCCGGGCGACAGGTCTTCGCCCTCGGCGCGGTCGGTCCGGCGATGCAGGCGGATGCGGCTCATCGATCCGCGATCGGTCACCCCGCCCCCGAGGGACAGGGCGCGCATCACATCGAGATCGGGCTCCATGGGGTAGCTGCCAGGGCGCCGCACCTCACCGTAGATGTAAAAGAATTTCTGCGGCCCGACAAACACCACATCGTCACCGGAGAGCGTCACCTCCAGCGGTGTGCGGTCTGCCTCGGCCACCTTGTCGAGACGCACCGGAATGCGCTGGGGCTGCGCCTTGGCCCCGTCGGCCGCGCGCAACACATAGGCCACGGTGTCGGCGCGCGTGGTCAGACCGCCGGCAGTGGCCAACATGTCCAGCACGGTGACACGCCCCTGCAGCGGATAGCGCCCGGGCCGCTGCACCTCGCCCAGCACCGACACCATCTGGCTGCGGACCTGCTTGAGAACCACGGTGACGTCCGGATTGCGCAGGAACTGCCCCTCGCGCAGTCGCTGGGCGATCAGCTTCTCGACCGCGCCCTGCCCCATGCCCTTGAGATGGAGGGGACCGATCAGGGGCAGGGTGACGTCGCCGCCATCGGAGACCGTCACTTCGGCCGACATGTCAGGCTGGCCGAACACAGTCACCTGGATCACATCACCGACACCCAGCGGCACCGACCGGTCGACAGGCGATGCCGAAGAGACGGCAGCGGACCTGCCGGGCCCCGGTTCAGACTGGGCCGGCACAGCGGCGGCTGCGGACGGGGCGGCGGGCGCCATCGACGCGGCCTGCGGGCCTGCGGCAGGCACCGTGGCCGGGACTGTCGCTGCCGCAGGCGCCGGGGTCATCACAGGCGCCATCGGCTGGGATGCCCGTGCGGTGGGCGCCGTCTCCGGCGCAGGAGAGGCGGCCGGTGCAGACGCTGCCGCCTTCTGCGGGGCCGGCACAGGCCCCACCCATGCGCCATCAAAGGGCAATGCGGGCACCGGCCCTCCCGCAAACGCGGGGACCGCGCAGGCGAGCCAGAGACAAAGTGACGAAAGACTTTTCTTCATGGGCTCACGAGGCACAAAGGCAGACGTAGACAGGCATGGGGCACGGGTAGAACCTTACTGGGGTCGAGGCTGGAAAAGCGTCTTTCGTGCACGCCACGCTCTGCCCAAAATTGTAGTCTTCAACCATTGCTTGCGCGCCTGTTGAGCCATGGCGGCTTCGGCCAGCCAGGCCGGGCGGGAGACCGCCCCCTGCCCCAGCGGCACGGTGCCGGTCTGAAAGCGCTGTTTGTAGAGCTGATCGCCTCGACCGAGATCGAACAGGCCGAGCCCCGCCGAGGGGGCCGCCTCGGCCATGGCCATCAACAGCAGCAAACCCGGCGAATAGGCGGAGAACTCATGGTCATAGGTGATGAACCAGATATGGCAGACAGGACCACTGCGCAGCCCCAGATGGCAGGCCACCAGACGGTCGCCCGCGAACAAGGCCGACAACTGACCGGCGAAACCCGGCGTGTCGGTCTCCATGACCGATCGCAGGACCTGATTGAACCAGGGCAATGCAAACGGGTCCTGCCGGGCGCCGACGGTCCGCACGAACTGCGCCGATTTCAGCTGCACCAAGCGCTCATAGACCGCCGGATCATGACACTGGAGCGCCAGACGCAGAGGGCCGATCTGGCGCTCGATGCGGCGCCGGGCATTGCCGACCGACTGGAATATCCCAGCCGCCCCTTTCTTGCTGGCCGCGCCCAGGCGGGCCCGGTAGGCGGTCATCCCGCCTTCCAGCTCCATCACCGGCGAGGCCGATCGCAGACGCGCATGCCCCGCCAGTTGCTCCTGACTCAAAGGCAGGTGATCGAATGCCATGTACCGGGCA
Organism: Curvibacter sp.; assembly: GCA_019233055.1. Taxonomy (GTDB): domain Bacteria; phylum Pseudomonadota; class Gammaproteobacteria; order Burkholderiales; family Burkholderiaceae_C; genus Curvibacter. Next base: position 6,038 of record JAFAMV010000187.1, on the reverse strand, counting down.
TTGCAACCCCGCAGCAGTTCGGACGCCGGCAGCGCCAGCCCCGGCTCGGTGACCAGGCCCTGGTAATCGTTCAGCCGTCGCCCGATCGGACTCAGGCGCGCCCAGGGCTCGCGATGATGGGGGAAGAAACCGACCACCCGAGACCCGGACTCCAGCACCGCAATCCGCGCGTCGGGCAGCGCAGCCGCGATGAGCCGGGTGAATCCCGGCTGGTAGAAGGGACTGCGCAGGTCCTGGCGCAGCGCCAGCAACTCCTGCCAACGGCCGGCCAGGCCGTCGTCCAGCTCAGAAGCCGCGATGACGGAAATCTTCAGTGCCATGCCCTGGATCCGCCCGGACAGGCCGACTTGATGGATGCCATGCCCAAGCGCATCTAAGCTCGATCCTGGCGCCACGCCTGCCACAGCAGACGCAGAAACACCGGCCCATCGAGCAGGTAGCGGCGCCAGAGCTGGCGCGGATTGGACAGCAGACGCCACAGCCACTCCAGACCGGAGCGCTGCATCCACAGCGGTGCCCGCCGCTTCAGACCCAGGGCGAATTCCTGGGCCGCCCCGACGCAGAGGACCACGCCGCCGGGCAACTCCCGCCCCAGGCCCATTGCCCAGCGCTCCTGTTTCTCGAAACCCAGGCAGACGAAGACATAGGCCGGCCGGAACTGCTGCATGCGCTCGAGCGCCTGCCGCGCCTCGGCACCGGCCGGATCGAAGCCGAATGCCGGGCAGAACAGTTCGACCTGCAACCCCGGGTACACCTGGGCGTAGCGTTCACGCAGAAAGGCCTCCTGCCCGGGCATTCCGCCCAGCACGAACACCCGTCGGCCTGAATGCAGGGCTTCACGGCACAAGGCCACGAACAGATCGGCGCCGGTCACCCGCCCGGGCAGAGGCCGGCCGAACAGCCGGCTGGCCCACACCACCGGCATGCCGTCGGCAAACATGTAGTCGGCCTGCGCGTACAGGGCCTTCAGATCAGGCCGGCGGTGCAGCCTGACGAAGTGATCGACGTTCGGGGTGACCACCACGCTGGGCCGTGAGCGGGTGGCGGCCGCCACCAGCAAAGCCTTGGCCGCCTCGAAGTCGACCGCCCACAGGGGCAGCCCCAACAGGGCCACCGGATGCGGGTTCGCGGGTGCTGCCGCCGATCCAGGTTCAGAGGCCGGGATCAAACCGCTTGCTCCAGCGCGATCTTCCAACGGCCGTTCTCGAGCATCAGCTCCAGCATCTTCTGGGTCTTGTCACGCAGGCGGTTCGAGGCGTAGTCCTGCTCCAGTCGCACGCGCACACGTGAGGCGCTGACGGCCTGCACCTCCAGAACCTTCAGGGACACCTCGATGAAACCGGCCTGACGGAAGACACGTTTCTTGTGCTGGCCCCAGTCGGCCCGGTTGCGGAAGCCTTCCGGCCGGAAATCCGGGGCATAGAACTGCCGGTATCCATCAAAGGAGCGTGCGGCCCAGGCCTGACGCCAACCCTCCAGAGTCCGCATCGCCTGCGCACACGCGCCGCCGGCACCACGCTCCGGACAGTCGCTGCCGGGCGCCTCGTCATCATGACGCCCGCCGGCCCCACGGACCATCGGCGCGACGCTGCGCGTCAATGGCGCTGCGGCCACCATGGCGGCCACCGGTGGGCTTGGCGGAGGCGACATGAGCACCGACGGCACGGCGTGCACAGCCGGCCGGAATGAGGCCGGCGTCGGTGCGACCTCTGCCGGGGCTGGCGCGCGGCCCTCGGCCACCATCGGAGCCTGCGCAAGCTCGGGCGCACGGTTGTCCTGGATCAATCGTTCGATGACCCGGTTCTTCTGCATCAGGTTCTGGCGCGAGGGGTCGAGCTCGGACGCCATCTTGAAACTCTTCCAGGCCAGGCCCAAGTGCACCTTGCCCAGGCTCTCCTGCGTGCTGGCCTGCCTGGGAGCCAGGCTGGCTGCCTTGCTCAGGTCCTGGCTGGCGGCCTCGAGCTCGTCTGCCCGAGCATGAATGGCGGCCAGATTCACATAGGGCGCAGGCTGATCGGGAAAGGTGTCGCGCAGATGCTGGAACACCCGGGTCGCCTCTTCGGTGTCCCCCAACTGCATGAGGACGATCCCGCGCTTGAGCTGCAGGTCGGGCGGCAGGGGGCCCAGGCGCTCCTCTGCGGCGATCAGTTTCAGTGCATCGTTGTAGCTGGCGTCGTTGATGAGTGCATCAAGGCGCCCGGTGACCGCCTGAGGCGTCTTCAGGAACTGGTCCTGGCCTTGCGCCAGCGCCAGCGACCCGATGGCCAATGCCAGGGTACTTGCACAGACCATGAGGGGTAGCCGCATCGACAGGACTCCAGAGCACATGATTCAACTCCAAATTCATCCGGATTCCATCCCATGGACGGAGCCCGACCATCCTGACGCAGGACACCCGGCCAGGGCAAGGCCGGCCCTGGAAATCCGGGGTTCGGAGTCGACGGAAAAACTGGTGCGATTCTTGCACATTTTTTTACATATTCAGCGGGATGCAGACGCCTCCACCGTGACGCATCTGACAAGCTGCGCCCCAGCCCTGCCGAAGACATCGGCGCCGGTCACGACACGCCGATGTGCGGATGACGCGACAATGACCCATGCAAAAGAAAATCCTGGCACAACGCCTGCGCTCCCTGTCCTGGCTGGCCCTGGTCCTGGGTCTGGCCCTGGCCGCTTGGCTGTGGCTGAATCCCGGCAGCAGTCAGGGGCCGGCGATCGGCTACGAGATCGTCGGCGGGCAGGCTTTTGCGGTCGGCCCCGGGGATTCCAAGTCCTACAACTACGATGTCGAGCGCATGGGTGGGAAGTTCGCCGTGCTGCAGGAAGAGCTGAGCCAATGGTTCCTGGCGCAGTGGCACGGCCAGAAGCTCGGGCGCAGCGTGGCGCTTCTTTGCCTGGCGCTGGTCGGTGCGGTCCGCTGGGTGGCGCGGGAGCTTGAATTCGAGCACGCGCCGGACTGAGCGCCAGCCCCTCGTCAAACCTGCCCCAGGCGCTCGCGCAACTCGCGCTTGAGCACCTTGCCGATGGCGCTGCGCGGCAGTTCGTCGACCTGGTGCAACGACGCCAGACGCTGCGTCTTGCCCACCCGCTGGTTGAGCCAGTCGCGCAAGGCCACGGCGTCGAGCGACTGCCCCTGCACCGGCACCACGAAGGCCACCGGGGTCTCGCCCCATTCGGCCGAAGGCACCCCCACCACCGCCGCCTCGGCCACCGTCGGGTGCTCGCGCAGAAGCGCTTCGAGGTCGCTCGGGTAGATGTTGAAGCCACCCGAGATGATCATGTCCTTCTTGCGGTCGAACAGACTCAGGAAGCCGTCCGCATCGAAGCGCCCCACATCGCCGGTGCGGATGAAGCGCTTGCCGTCGGGCGCAAACCATTCAGCCTCGCGGGTCTTCTCGGGCTGGCCGTGGTAGCCCGTCATCATGCCGGCCGAATGCCCCACCACCTCGCCGGCCTGACCCGGCGCCACTTCGGCGCCGCTGTCGTCGATCAGTCGGATGTCATGCCCCTCGGCAGGCCGGCCCACCGTGTGCAGCTTGTCGGGGTGCAGGTGCGCATCCAGGATGCAGGTGCCGCCGCCCTCGGTCATGCCATAGAACTCGACCAGCCCACCCGGCCAGCGCTGCAGCACATCGGCCTTGAGCGCCGCGTGGAAGGGCGCGCTGGTGCAGAACTTCATGTGGAAGGACGACAGATCGTGCGCATCGAAATCGGGCCGGGCCATCAAGCGCTGGTACTGCACCGGCACCAGCATGGTGTGGGTCACGCGCTGCGCCTGGGCCAGGCGCAGGTAGGCGGCCGCATCGAACTTGGGCATCAGCAGCACCGTGCCGCCGAAGGCCAGGGTCGGGAAGAACACCACCAGTGTGGTGTTCGAATACAGCGGCGTGGACAGCAGGGTCACCGAATCGGGCGAATAGCCATAGACCGCGCCGCGGCTGACATGGGCAGAACGCATGCCGTGGGGCTGCACGATGCCCTTGGGACTGCCCGTGGTGCCCGAGGAATAGATGATGTTGAAAGGCCATTGCGGCTGTACCGCCACCGGTGCGGGCACCTGATCCGCCCGGGCCAGCCAGGCCGCCAACGGCTGCCCGGCCGCGCTGCCGTCGAGCGCCACGCGCGGCACCTGACCCAGGCCGGCCTCGGCCACGGTCGCCGAGGCCGAGGCATCGGTGAACAGGATGCGGGCCTGGGCATCGGACAGCATGCGGGCCAGGCTGTCCGGCGTGCTGCCGGGCGCCAGGGGGGCCACCACCACGCCGGCCCGCAGGGCCCCCAGGAACACCGCCGCATAGGCGATCGAGGCGCTGGCGCAGATGGCAATGGCATGACCAGGCTGCACACGGTCGCGCTGCAAGGCCGACGCCACCCGGTCCATCAGGCCGTCCAGGCCCGCGTAGTCCAGGGTCTCCAGGCGGCCATCGGGATGCTCCTGCATCAAGGCGGCCTGGGAGGGGCACGCCTGCGCGTGCTGCCGGACCATGTCGGCGATGGCCAGGAAATCGGAAGGGGTGGATGCAGGTGTCTGGGTCATGTCTGGACGTCCGAAGGGGTCAGGAATGATAGGAAGGCGGGCGGCGTGGCGGGGTCACCGCTGCGACTGGCATGCATTGTTTCAAATTCAGGAATTTTCATTTGCCACAACAGGTGTTTTATTGTCTCAATCGTTCTTTTAAAGTCACCCCATCGATGAGACGCCGCCCATGACGCTTCATCGAAGGAGGCCTCTTCGGATGGTCTCCCGCCATGAAACCGGACTTTGAAAGGAAACACCATGCGCCGCTCTCTCATCGCCTATGCCCTGGTGGTCGCCGCTGCCACCGCTGCCGTTGCCGCCGCCCCGAGCTACGCCGCCCCCGACGTGACGGACGTCAGCCTCGCGGCCTTCGCATCGCTGGCCTGAACTGCACAGCCCCCCCTGAACATCAAAAAGGAAATGCCATGAACCGCACACTGATCGCCTCCGCCCTGCTCGCCGCCACGGCCTTCACCAGCCTGCCCAGCCTTGCCGCCGGCGAGGCCGACTACTTCAAAGGGCAGTTCCCCGATGTGGTGTCCCAGCGCACCCGCGCCGAGGTGAACGCCGAAGCCAGTCTGGCCGCCCTCCACGCCGCCGATGTGGACAGCAAGTCCCGCGTGCTGCCCGCCGTGAAATCAGCGATCAGCCGCAGCGAAGTGCGTGAAGCCGCTGTCACGGCGGGTCGGGCCGGCCTGATCCCCCACGGTGAAGCCAGCTTCTGAGCCTCAACAGCCCCGACGGTCGCCACAGCCTCCAGCCCCCGCATCGCGGGGGCTTTTTTTTGCCCGGGCGGTCACCGAGCTCGGCAGGCAATGCCCTTGCAGTGCGTCCAGTTATTGCAAATGCGACAGATTCGCATTTATACTGGCAACACCTACTTGTTCAACAGCCAGCCAAGTCTTTCCACCATGATCGTCTGTGTCTGCCGCCGCGTCTCCGACCGAGAAATTGCCCGCCATGCGCGAGCCGGCATGAGCTTTGACGAGATCCAGTTCGAACTGGGTGTCGCCACACAGTGCGGACGCTGCGAGGGCTGCGCCCGCGATGTGGTGGCGCAATGCAGCACCCACTCGCCGGTCGCGGCACTGCGCTCCGAAGTGGCCAGCCAGGTGGTCCAGCTCGCCAACACCATCACGGAAAGCAGAGCATGGAACTCCTCACTTCAATCGGTGGCAGCCTGATCCTGGTGCTTGGCTCACTCTGGTGGGTATTGCACAATTGAGCCGCTCTGGCCGTGCCCGTCCCCGGTCCGGTCCACCCCATGTCCGTCATCGACCCCTCCTACCCCCTTGCCCGTGCGCCCAGGCGTCAGCTCAGCCGCCAGGCCACCATCGTCACCGGCGTGGTGCTGTTCCATGTGGCCGCGCTGTGGGCCTTGCAATCAGGCCTGCTGCAGCGCGCCGCCGAAGTCGTGATCCCGGCCGAGATGCTGTCGCAGATCATCGACCCGCCCAAGCCGAAGATCGAGCCCCCGCCGCCTCCGCCCCCCCCGAAACCGGCGCCCGCGCGACCGGTG
>JAFAMV010000186.1 GCA_019233055.1 Curvibacter sp. | reverse complement strand
TTGCGAAGCTGCGGCACTCTGCTCCACCAGGGCGGCGTTTTGCTGGGTCGCCTGGTCGAGTTGGCTCAGCGCCTCGCCGATCTGGGACACGCCCGTGCTCTGCTGGGCGCTGGCCGAGCTGATTTCCCCGACGATGGCATTCACCCGCAGGACGGACGAGACCATCCGGGTCATCGTGTCGCCGGTCTGGTTGACCAGGGTGCTGCCCGCCTCGACCTGTTCGACGCTCGAACCGATCAGGCCCTTGATCTCCTTGGCCGCCGCCGCACTGCGTTGGGCCAGGCCCCGCACCTCGGCGGCCACCACCGCAAACCCCCGCCCCTGTTCGCCCGCGCGGGCCGCCTCGACGGCGGCGTTCAAGGCCAGGATGTTGGTCTGGAAGGCAATGCCGTCGATGACCCCGATGATGTCGGCGATGCGCCGGGAGCTGTCGTGGATGCGCTTCATGGTGGCGACGACCTGTTCCACCATCTGACCGCCCTGCTGTGCCATGGCGGCGGCGCCGTCTGCCAGGTCGCGGGCCACCAGGGCGTTGTCGGCGGTGTGCCGGACGGTGGCGGCGAACTCTTCCATCGTCGACGCAGTCTGCTGCAGCGACGTGGCCTGGCCTTCGGTGCGGATGCTCAGATCGGAGTTGCCGGCGGCGATCTGGGTGACCCCGGTGGCGATGGAGTCGGCGGCATGCCGCACCGAGGCGACGATCTCCGACAGCCTGGTCTGCATCTGCACCAGCGAGGCCAGGACGCTGCCGGCCGGCAGCCTGGCGTCCGTGGCCAACGAGGTCAAGTCGCCTTCGGCCACCCGTTGGGCCAAGGCGCCGAGCGCGCTGGGCTCGGCGCCCAAGGCCCGCAGGGTGTTGCGCATCAACAGCCAGCACGCGCCCACCGCCACCACAAAGGTCAGCAGGCACAGGCCGACCAGCACGGTCCGCTCCAGGCTCAGGTCCTGCGCGTCACCGGCCAGGATCTCGGCCGTCCGTTGGCGGGTGAGTTCACCATAGGCCTCGGTCACCGCCACCAGCCGGGCCAGCAGGGGCCGGCATTGGCTGTTCATCAGCTCGATCGCTCGCTTGCGCTGGCCCTTCTCGACGGCGGCGACGATCTCGAGGGCCACCGGTCCGTAGTGCTGCTCGACCTGGTCGATCTCGGCCACCGCCGCGTGCACACTGGCGGGGATGTCCGGGTCGGCCTGCATCGATTTGAGGCGGGCCAGGTGCTCCCCGACCGCGGCATGGGCCCGGTCGACGTCGGCGCGCTCCTTGGCCAGCTCAGTGCGGTCTGTCACCAGCACCAGATTGCACACCGCGATCGCCCGCGCCTCCACCGCAGCCCGGATGTGCTCGTTTTCGGCGGCCCTGGCCTGGATGCCGTGCACATAGCGCATGAAACTGGCCTGGCTGTCGTTCAAGGCCTTGACCGAGAACAGCGCGCTCAGCGCGATCAGGGCGCTCATCACGCCAAACGCCGCCATCAACCTGCGCCGCAACGAGAAACCGACTCCCTGCATGGTCCTACTCCCGGTTGGAAAAGGCCTTCACCCTAACGGTGGTCGAGACCTGTGGCGGCGACGGCGAGGCCCACTCTGTCGGGGCGCCGACAGAGTGCGGCACAGCCGCACGAGGCCCCGGCCGCCCGGCCCCGAAGCCCTTGCGGGCGGCCCGCTGCGGCAGGCGTACCATCGAGGCCTCGACGGCCAGATGGGAGCAGGAAAAGGGATGGGAATCGAACAACGCGGCGACCGGGCACGCAGACCGCTCCATGCGCTGTGGCGCGCTCTCAAGACGCTGCTGCTGGGCCTGCTGGCCCTGCTGCTGGTCTTCGAGGAATGGGGGTGGGACAGCCTGTCGGCCCTGGTGGGCTGGGTCACCCGCCTGCCGATCCTGGCCTGGCTGGAGCGCCGCATCCGCGCCCTGCCGCCCTGGGGAGCCCTGCTGATGTTCGGGGTGCCCGCGCTGGCGCTGCTGCCGGTGAAGCTGGGGGCCTTGTTCCTGTTCAGCCGGGGCCACGCCGTCTGGGGCCTGGGCCTGTTGCTGGGCGCCAAGCTGGCCGGCACTGCGGTACTGGCCCGGCTGTTCCATCTGACCCAGCCGGCACTCATGCAGCTGCCCTGGTTCGCGCGTTGGTACCCGCGCTGGAAAACCTGGAAGGACGGGTTGCTGGTAAGGGTGCGCGACTCAGCCCCTTGGCGCGCTGCCCGGCGCGTCAAGACCCGGGTCCGGTCCTGGTGGCGCCGCCTGCGCCGGCGTCGCCCCTGAACCCGGCCGTCCGGTGCCCCGCTGATGCAGCGAGGGCGGCATGCCCAGCAGCCGCAGAAAACTGCGCCGCATGCGTTCGCTGCTGCCGAAGCCGCAATCCCGGGCGACGGCCTTCAGCGAGCCGGCCCCGCTTTCGAGGGCGGCTCGGGCGGCCTCCACCCGCAGCCGTTCGACCGCATGGGCAGGTGAATGCCCCGTCTCCTGCAGGAAGATCCGGGCGAAATGACGCGGGCTCATGCAGGCACGCGCCGCCAGATCGGCCACCCGGTGCGGCAGGCCGAGGTCTTGTCGGACTTCGTCGAGCAGCGACTGGAAGCGCCCCTGCTCCTGCCCCATCGCCAGCAGTTCGGAGAACTGCGACTGCCCGCCGGGACGCCGGTAATACACCACCAGTTGCTGCGCCACCTGGCGGGCCAGCGCCTCGCCCTGGTCCCGGGTCAGCAGGGCCAGGGCCAGATCGATGCCCGCGCTGATGCCGGCCGAGGTCCAGATCTGGCCATCGTTGACGAAGATCCGGTCCGCCTCCAGGCGCACCTCGGGGAAGCGGCGCCGCAAGCCCGCGCTGCGGCTCCAATGCGTGGTGGCACGGCGCCCCTGCAGCACCCCGGCGGCGGCCAGCACCAGGCTGCCGCTGCAGACACTGGCCAGGCGCCGGCCGGCCTGTTCCGTCGAGCGCACCCAGTGCAGCAGCCGGGGGTCTTCCATGGCCTCGCGGGTGCCCTGCCCGCCGACCACCAGGGCGGTGTCGAAGGACTCGGGCCCAGGCAGGGGCCCTGCCTGAAGGCCCAGTCCGGCCGAAGACGGCACCTCGCCCGCCTGGGCGGCCACCACCTGCCAGGCGTAGCTGCCGGGACGCAGGCGCTGGGCCATCTCGAAGGCCGCCAGCGGTCCGCTGAGATCGAGCAGTTGGAAGTCGGGGAACACCAGGATGGCGAGGCTGTGGGGCATGGGTCTCTCCAGTGACGGAAAACGCAGCATGGCATAAAAGGTTGGAAATACGTCATTGCTGCCAAATTCGGGCGCAAGGAAACTGGGGCTTTCATCCACAGGAGCCCGCCATGAGCCAACCCTTCCGTCTCGTCTTCGCCCTCTACCCCCAACTGACCCAGCTCGATTTCACCGGCCCCCACGAGGTGCTGGCCCGCCTGCCCGGCGCGGAATGCGTGCTGGCCTCGGCGCCGGGCGGCATGGTCGAGTCCGACAGCGGCCTCGCCTTCGCCACCGTGCCGCTGGCCTCGGTGACGCACTGCGACCTGATCTGCGTCCCCGGCGGCTTCGGCTGCGCCGACGCCATGCGCGACCCCGTGATGCTGGCCGAGCTGCGCCGGCTGGCAGGCGGCGCCCGCTACATCACCTCGGTGTGCACCGGCTCCCTGGTGCTGGCCGCCGCCGGCCTGTTGAAAGGCCGCCGCGCCGCCTGCCACTGGGCTTGGCGTGACCTGCTGGCCGAATTCGACGGCGTGACGCCCGACGCCGCCCGCACCGTGCGCGACGGCCCCGTCTTCAGCGGCGGCGGGGTGACCGCCGGCATCGACATGGCCCTGACCCTGCTGGCCGAGCTGGCCGGCGAGGCGCATGCGCGCCGGGTCCAGTTGATGATCGAATACGCGCCCGAGCCCCCGTTCCAATGCGGACGCCCCGAACTCGCCGATCCGGCGCTGGTGGCCCAGGTCCGGGAGCGCCTGCGGCATCTGGTGGGGCCGCGCCAGGAGGCCGTGCGCCAGGCGGCCCTGGCCCTGGCCGCATGAGACGGCGCAGGGCGGCGGCCGGCCTGGAGTAGGATGCGCGGGCCTGCGCCGCCCAGCGGCCTTCTTCGCCCCGAGCCCGCCTCCATGTCCCTGCCCCGATCGATCTGCGCCAGTCTGTCCGTTCTGTTCTGCCTGGGGGCCGGTGACCCGCTGCTGGCAGCCGCTCCCGCCAACCCGATGGCCCTGGCCCAGAGCATGCTGGGGGCTGCGTCGACGGCCTCCGCCAAGCCGGAGGCGCCGACCGGGCCGCGCCTCGAAGACCAGTTGGCCGAGGCCCAGCAGGCCCTGGACCAACTGCGGGCCCTGGGGCCGGTCCCCCGGCTGCCCGACGGCGTGAGCCCGACCGATGCCTTGCTCAAACAGGCGCTGCTGGAGCGGCTGGTCTCCAGTTACAGCGGCCGACTCAGCCTGCGCGGCGAAAGCGAGCGCAGCGCCAAGGACCTGGCACAGGCGCAGGCCGAGCTCAAGGATTGGTCCGGCTTTGCCCAGACGGCGCCCTACCCCCTGCATCAGGCCGAGCAATTGCACCAACAGTTGCGCAGCGCACAGGCCGAGCTCGAGGCCATGCAGTCGCTGCAGAAGTTGCTGAGCCAGTCGCAGGACAACACCCGGCTGGCCTTGAAATCGGACGAGGTGCGGCTGCGCCAGGCCACCGAGCGCGAAGAAGGGACCGCCACACCGTCCCAGCGCGATGCCGCCCAGTGGCGGCTGGAACAGGCCCGCTGGAGCCGCGACCTCGACGCCAGCGAACTGCTGGCCTACGACGACATCGGCCAGGTGCTGCAGTACCGCGAGTCGACCTGGAAGGCCCGCAGCGATCTCTGGCAACAGCAGCTCGACCAGATCGGCGGACGCATCGCCTTCAGCAGCGCCGATCTGCAGCAGGTGCAGGACGGCCTGAAGACCGAACAGCAGCAGCTGTCCCGCAAGCTCAATGGTGTCGAGCAGCAGAAGCAGCAGATCGGAACCCGGCTGCAGCAGCTCGAACAGCAGGCCGCCAAGGGCGGCGAGGCGGCGACCCCCGACAGCGCCGCCCAGGACCGCCTGGGCGAACAGCGGCTGGCATTGGACAACAGCGAGCTGGCGGCCCGGCTGCTGCGCCTGCAACTGGGCCTGAATGCGCAGTCCAGCACCCTCTGGAACTACCGCTACCAGATCTACAGCCACCAGGCCAGCGAAGAGAAGGTGTTCAGCGCCGACAACCAGACCGCCCTGAAGGAGCTCGACGGCTTGCAGGACTACCTCCACAAGGAGGTCCTGCTGACCGTGGCCCACCTCGGCGATCTGCAGCCCCTGCGCAGCGGCGACATGGCCGCCGGCTTCGGCCACCTGCTGCAGATGCGCCAGCTCTACCGCGAGCGCCTCAATACCCTGTATGCAGCCCAGGAGGCGACCCAGGCCGTGATCTCCAACCTGCACCTGCTGCAGGCCGAGATCGCCGCCAGCCAGCCCGCCGCCGGCAACCTGCCGCGTGAATTCGGCCACACGCTGCGGCAGCGCCTGGTCGAGGCCTTCTGGGGTGTCTGGAACTTCGAACTCTTCAGCGCCGACGACTCGGTCGACGTCAATGGCCAGCACATCGTGGCCACGCGCAGCGTCACCATCGGCAAGAGCGTGGGCGCCATCCTGGTGCTGCTGGCCGGCTATGCGCTGGGGTCGGCGCTGCTGCGGCGGCTCAAGCGCATCGTCGTGCGCTTCCTGAAGGTCAGCGATGCACGCGCCACCCTGTGGTGGCGCTGGGGGCACATCTTCTGGCTGGCCCTGCTGGTGGTCTTCGCGATGAACCTGGTGAAGATCCCGCTGACCATCTTCGCCTTCATGGGCGGTGCCCTGGCCATCGGCATCGGCTTCGGCGCGCAGAACCTGCTGAAAAACCTCATCAGCGGCCTGATGCTGCTGGTCGAGCGCTCACTCAAGGTCGGCGACTATGTCCAGGTCAGCGGCATCAGCGGCACGGTGACCAGCATCGGATTGCGCTCCTGCGTGGTGCGTGCGGCCGACGGCATCGAGACCCTGATCCCCAACGCCACCTTCGTGGAAAGCGCGGTCACCAACTGGACCTACAGCAGCAACCGGATCCGGCGCAGCATCGCAATCGGTGTGGCCTACGGCACGCCGACGCGCGAGGTGAGCCGCATCCTGCTGGACCAGGCCCGGGCCCATCCGCAGGTGCTGCCCGAACCGGCGCCGCGCGTGCTGTTCTGCGACTTCGGCCCTGACGCGCTGCAGTTCGAGCTGGAGTACTGGCTCGACATGGTGCAGGCCGACAGCCGCCTGGTCGGCAGCGAGCTGCGCCATGCCATCGAACACGCCCTGGGCCAGGCCGGCATCACGATCCCCAGCCCGCAGCGCGAGCTGCACCTGGCCCAGGAGCAGGCTTTCAAGGTCGAGATCCAGCGGCCCTGAAACGGGGCGCGGGGCCCGACGATCGAACGGTCCCTCAGGCCGCCCGCAGCGCCGCGCGCAACTGCTCGCCCAGCTCGGGCTTGTGCGAGAAGGGATCGGTCGGGTTGCGGCCCTGCACCACATCTTCGAGCCGGGTCTGCACCGAGCCCAGTGCCTGCGGGTGGCTGTAGATGTAGAACTGGTCGGCCGCGATGGCGTCGAAGACCTTCTGCGCCACTTCGGCGGCGGTCACCTTGCCCGAGCCGACGGCCTTGTCGCTCATGGCCTGGCCGATGAGCTGGCTGCGGGTGGGCTTCTGGTCCTTCAGGTCGACGGGCTGGTTGCGGTGGCTCTGGCTGATGCCGGTGGGCACGAAGAAGGGACACAGCACGCTGGCGCTGACCTGGTCGCTGACCAGGCGCAGGTCCTGGTACAGCGTCTCGGTCAGGCTCACCACCGCATGCTTGCTGACGTTGTAGATGCCCATGTTGGGCGGGGTCAGCAGGCCGGCCATGCTGGCGGTGTTGACGATGTGGCCCCGGTAGGCAGGGTCGCGGCGCGCCGCCTCGAGCATCATCGGCGTGAACAGACGCACCCCGTGGATGACGCCCCAGACGTTCACGCCCAGCACCCATTCCCAGTCGCGCACGCTGTTTTCCCAGACCAGGCCGCCGGCACCGACACCGGCGTTGTTGAAGACGAAATGCGGGGCGCCGAAGCGCTCCTGCACCGCCAGGGCCAGGGCCTCCATCTCGTCGGCGCGCGACACGTCGACGCGGCGGGCCAGCACCTGGGCGCCATGCCCTTCGAGTTCGGCCTGTGCCTTGTCGAGGGCATCCTGCTGCACGTCGACCAGCACCAGCTTCATGCCCAGGCGGGCGCCGATGCGCGCGCATTCGAGGCCGAAGCCCGAACCGGCGCCGGTCAGCACGGCGGTGCAGTCCTTGAAATCCTTGATCATTGCCTGTGTCTCCTGAGGTGTTTCTGTTTCTCTGTCTGGGTCACTCGGCCCGCCGCAGCGCATAGCCCACGCGCGGGAAATGCACATGCACGGTGCCGGCGCGGGGATCGGTGCGGCGCAGCGTGTAGTGCATGCGGGTGGCAGCCAGCAGCTCGCCCTGCGTGGTTTCGGTGCCGAAGCTCTCGGCCGCCACGGTCACCTGGCTGCCCAGCGGGATGCCATGCTCGTCCTGGAAGGGCTCGGAAGCCACCGGGGCCGGCTGGCTGGCGGCGGCCAGCGCGATGGCGCCTGCAGAGTCCAGCGCTTCGGAGCGTCCATGGCCGAAGGCGGCCATGCGGTCCATCCAGGCCAGCACCGCCGGCGTGGCCTGCAGGATGTCGCCCATCACCGGCACCCGCACGCGGCTGAACCACAGCGGGTGGTAGGCCGCGAAATCGGCCACCGTGGGTGCCGCCCCCAGCAGGAAGGGCTGCTCTTCGAGCATGTGGGCAAGGCGGCGCAGGTAGCTGCGGTAGGCGGCGGTGCCGTCGCCTGGCCGGGAGCGCGTCATGCCGGTCGACATGGCGCCGCGGTCGGCCGCAAAGGCCTTGGCCACTTCGGCCGGTGCACCTTCGAACATGGCCGCCGCGCCCCGCGGCCCCAGGTTGTAGGCCATGGCGGCCCAGAACAGGGTGGTGTCGGCCCATTGCGCCAGGATGCGGGCCACGCCCTTCTGGTGCTCGGGGTACAGCGTGGGGGCGTTCTGGCGGTGTTCGAGCACATCGCAGATCAGGGCGGTGTCGCAGTAGATGTCGGCGCCGATCTGCAGGATCGGCGTCTTGCGGTACCCCCCGGTCAAGGCCTGCACATCGGGCTTGGGCATGATGCTCGGGATGGTCACCGACTTCCAGGCCAGTCCTTTGTAGCCCAGGACGAGGCGGATCTTCTCGGCGAATGGCGAGGTCGGGTAATGGTGCAGAACCAGGTCGGTCATGGTCGTCTCCAGGGTGGGTGCCCGGCCGGCGGCGGCCGCCGGCGGGCGATGCTCAGATCAGCTTGACCAGTTGCTTGCCGAAATTGCGGCCCTTGAGCAGGCCCAGGAAGGCCTCCGGTGCCGCCTCGATGCCCTGCGCCACGGTCTCGCGCGGGCGCAGCTTGCCGCTGCCGACCAGTTGCCCCAGTTCGGCCAGGGCCTCGGGCCAGACCTCCATGTGCTCGCTGACGATGAAGCCCTCGATCTTCAGGCGGTTGACCAGGATCAGCGCCGGGTTGGCCAGCGGCAGCGGCTGGCCGTCGTAGCCGGCGATCATGCCGCACACCGCGACGCGGGCGAAGGCATTGCTGCGCAGCAGCACCGCGTCGAGGATGTAGCCGCCGACGTTCTCGAAATAGCCGTCGATGCCATTCGGGCAGGCCTGCTTGAGCGCCTGCGACAGGCTCTTCAGATCGCCGTGCACCTTGTAGTCGATGCAGGCGTCGAAGCCGAGTTCTTCGACCGCATAGGCGCATTTGTCAGGGCCGCCCGCAATGCCCACCACGCGGCAGCCGCGTGCCTTGGCCAGTGCCGCGTAGGCGCTGCCGACGGCACCGGTGGCGGCGCTCACCACCACGGTCTCGCCGGCCTTGGGATTGATGATCTTGACCAGGCCGTACCAGGCGGTCACGCCGGGCATGCCGACCGCCCCGAGGTAGTGCGACAGGGGCACATGGGTGGTGTCCACCTTGCGCAGCATGCCGGGCTCCTGGGCGTTGACGACGCTGTACTCCTGCCAGCCGCCCATGCCGACGACCTTGTCGCCCGGTGCGAAGCGGGGATGGCGGCTTTCCACCACCTCACCGACGGTGCCGCCGATCATGACCTCGCCCAGGGGCTGAGGCTGGGCGTAGCTCTTGCTCTCGTTCATGCGACCGCGCATGTAGGGGTCGAGGCTCAGGAAATGGTGGCGCACCAGCACCTGCTGATCCTGCAGGGTGGGGGTCTCGCTCTGCACAAGTTTGAAATTGCCGGTGGTGGCTTCGCCCTGGGGGCGGTTGTCGAGCACGATCTGCTTGTTCTGTGCCATGGTCATTTCTCCAGTGGGATGGGATGGATGGGGTGTCAATCGGTGGGCAGGGCCGCCGGGCCCTGGCCGGGCTGCGCCGTGCGCGGGACGTACTTGAAGGTGCCGGTCGAATGCGCGCAGGCCTCGCCAGCCTCGTTATAGACGGTGGCCTCGGTGAAGGCCATGCTGCGGGTGCGGTGCATCAGGCGGCCCTTGCCGAGCAGGCGACCCTTGCCCGGGCGCATGAAGCTGGTCTTCATCTCGATGGTGACCACGCCCATGTCCGGGGTCACGCTGCGGGCCGCGGTGGCCATGGTGACGTCCAGCAGGGTCATGATCGAGCCGCCATGGGCGACCTGGAAGGAATTCATGTGCTCCGGCTGCGGGACGTAGACGATCTCGGAGGCCCCGTCGTGGAACAGGGTGAGATCGAAGCCCAGCAGGGTCACGAAGGGGATTTCAACGCCGAAGCTCATGCGTGTTCAGGGGGTTGGGGTAGGACATCCCGGGCCAGGACGGCCCGGTTCGCAACACCGGCTCAGCCGCCGGTGATGATGCTGGTGCCGCCATCGACGGCCAGCCACTGGCCGGTGATGTGCTTGCCGGCATCGGAGGCGTACAGCACGCACAGGCCCTTGAGGTCTTCGTCATCGCCCAGGCGGCCCAGCGGCGCGTGGGCGGCGAGTTTCTCCTCGCCCAGGGCCTTGAGGGTGCCCACGGTCATCTTGCTCGGGAAGAAGCCGGGGCAGATGGCGTTCACCCGGATGTTGTAGCGCCCCCATTCGGCGGCGAGGGCCCGGGTGAAGTTGATGACGGCGCCCTTGGAGGTGTTGTAGGCGATGGTCTGCATGCCCGGCGGGTTGCCGCCGAGGCCGGCGATGGAGGCCAGGTTGATGATGCTGCCCTGGCGGCGGGCGATCATGCTGCGCTTGGCCAGGTGCTGGCTGAGGATGAAGTATCCCCGCACATTGAGGTTCATGACCTTGTCCCAGGCCTCGACCGGATGGTCTTCGGCCGGTGCGCCCCAGGCGGCACCTGCGTTGTTGACCAGGATGTCGACATCGCCCAGGCGCTCCAGGGTCTGGTCGGCCAGGCGGCGGATGTCGTCCTCGCGGGCGCAGTCGGCGGCGATCCAGCGGGCGTCGATGCCGGCGGCCTGCAGTTCGGCCGCGGCCTCTTCGAGGTCTTCGGCCTTGCGCGAACTCAGCATGATGCGGGCACCGGCCTCACCCAGCGCCTGCGCCATCTGCAGGCCCAGGCCGCGAGAGCCTCCGGTCACCAGGGCGGTCTTGCCCTTGAGGTCGAACAATTGCTGGATGCTGCGGGTCATGGGGTCTCCATTCGGGTGGTTTTCAAAGCCGGAAAAATTGATCCGGATTGTGGATTCGGCCTTGACGAAGACCTGTCCCGGCGGCGATAGCAGGGGCCCGCAGAAGGGCCTGCTCAATGCGGGGGATGGTGGGGATGGAAGAGCGAGCGCACGCCGATGAGCACCACCCCGGCAAAGGCCGCGATCGCGCCCCAGAGCACATAGGGAAGCCCGGCTTCAGGCACGCTGCGCTCGGTGGCAACGCCCAGGACGATTGACAGCAGGCCCCCGTAGATGAGGACCCAGATCAGCTGCTGCAATCGTTTCAGGGCGTTGGCGCGGTTCATCAGAAGCACTCCTCCGGTAGGGCGGCGCAGGTCTGGTCACGGTTTTCCACCACCTGCAGCCACGCACCTATTTTCGGCAATTCGTAGCGGAAAAAGAAGTGGCAGGCGGCAAGCCGTCCCTTTGCCGCGGCGTCGGTCTGGCCTGCGGCGCGCACGGACAGTGCGACATCGAGCCAGATCCAGGCCAGCACCGTGTGACCGAAAGCCTGCATATAGGGTACTGCATTGGCCAGGGCATCGGTGGGCACGCCGGTGGACCAGGCGGCCCGCGTGGCCTCTGCGACCCGCGCCAGGGCCTCGCCCAGGGCCCGGCCATGGGGCGCCAGCTCGGGCTCGGCGGCCGCGCGGGCGAGGGTCGCCTGCATGCGCCCAGCCAGCAGTGTGAGGCCCCTGCCCTCTTCCATGAGCACCTTGCGCGCCAGCAGGTCCATGGCCTGGATGCCGTGGGTGCCCTCGTGGATCATGTTGAGGCGGTTGTCGCGCCAGTACTGCTCGACCGGGAAATCGCGGGTGTAGCCGTAGCCGCCGTGGATCTGGATCGCCAGCGAATTGGCCTCCAGACACCATTCGCTGGGCCAGCTCTTGGCGATCGGGGTGAGCACCTCGAGCAGCAGACGCGCCTCGTCGGCCGCCTCGGGGCGGCCGGTGTGCTGCTCGTCGACCAGACGGGCGCAGTAGAGCTCCAGCGCCAGGGCGCCTTCGCAGTAGGCCTTCTGGGCCAGCAGCATGCGCTTCACGTCGGCGTGTTCGATGATGCGGACCTGGGCCTGGGCGGCGTCCTTGCCCCCCACGCCGAGCGGACGCCCCTGCGGCCGGTTGCGGGCGTAGTCGAGCGAGGCCAGATAACCCGCCATGCCCAGCATGGTGGCGGCCATGCCGACCCCGATCCGGGCTTCGTTCATCATGTGGAACATGCAGCGCAGGCCCTCGCCGGGACGGCCTACCAGGTAGCCGATCGCGCCGGCCTGCCCGCCCGGGGTGAACCGGCCTTCACCGAAATTGAGCAGGGTGTTGGTGGTGCCGCGCCAGCCCAGCTTGTGGTTGAGGCCGGCCAGCACCACATCGTTGCGCTCGCCGGTGAGTCGGCCCTCGCCGTCCACCAGCTTCTTGGGAACGATGAACAGCGAGATGCCCTTCACTCCGGGCACCGGCCTGCCGTCCGGCCCCGGGATCTTGGCCAGCACCAGGTGGATGATGTTCTCGGTCAGCTCGTGCTCGCCGGCCGAGATCCACATCTTGTTGCCCTTGAGGCGGTAGCGGGGGCCCAGGGGGTCGAGTTCGGCCCCCTCGCCATCGGGCACCGCGCGGGTGGCCACGTCGCTGAGGCTGGAGCCGGCCTGCGGCTCGGACAGGCACATGGTGCCCGACCAGCGACCGGCGAATTCGTTGCGCGCAAAGATGTTCTTCTGGGCTTCGGTTCCGTGGGCCATCAGCAGATTGGCGTTGCCGGTGGTCAGCATGCCGGAGCCGATGCTGACCGAGGCGCAACCGAAGAAGGCATTGGCCGCCGCCTCCACCGTGTAGGGCAGTTGCATGCCGCCCCAGTCGTAGTCCTGCGCGGCGCTGAGCATGCCCGATCCGGCATAGGCCTTCTGGGCGTCATGCGTGGCCTGCGGCAGCGTCACCTTCTCGCCGTCGAAATGCGGCTCCTGGGTGTCCACCAGGCGGTTGAAGGGGGCGTATTTCTCGCGGGCGATGCGCTCGCAGGTGTCGAGCACCGCATCGAAGGTCTCGCGGCTGTGGTCGGCAAAGCGTTCGCGCTGGTTCAGGCCTTCGGCCTGCAGCCACTGATAAAGAAGGAAATCGATGCTGGAACGGAGGCTCATGGCGTGTCAGAGGGGGTTGGGGGTCGGAATGGACGGGTGGACCGGAGGCCCTCTGGGTGCCGGTCGCGGCCCGTCCGCGTGCAGCCGCCAGCTTGCCCGCTTGTGCGGTTCCCGGCGGTTACCTGGGTGACAAGGAACCAGCCCACGCCGCACGCCTCAGTGCCAGGGATAGGGCAAGGGCTGCCAGCGGCGTCCCAGCAGCTTCTGCCACTGGCGACGCCATTTGGGCTGGGCATTGAAGGCCAGCTTGGGCTGGATGCGCTGCACCGGGTCGATCTCGGGCCAGTGGGCCAGGCGTTCGGCCAGCGGTGCGGCGCCATAGCGTTCGAAGTAGCGGGCCAGATCCTCCCGGAACTCCTTGAACACGTGGTAGTGGAAGACATCGCGCAGGCATTCCTGCAGCACGATGCCACGGTCCTGCAGCACCACGGACAGCGCCACCTGCTCGACGGTGTGCACCGGCACCACCGGGAACATCTGGTCGATCAGTTCGACCGTCTCGTCGAACACCGGGAGCAGATCGCCGCCAAAGCCCAGCACCCCTGAATTCCAGAGGCCGACAGCCAGCGGGATCTGCGCCTCGCGTCCCCGGATGCGGAACGGCCGGCCCTGGCAGGCCTCGAACAGGCGCCGGTGCGAGCGGGTGTTGCTGCGCAATTCGCCCAGGCTGCCCTCGCGCTCGTTGAGCACCACCTCGCCACGCCCGACCGCATCGAACAGCGGCGCCGGGCTGGCGGTGAAGACGGTGTCGGAATCGACGTAGACAAAGCGGTCCGAGGCCTGCGCCTGCATCTGCCGGGCCGCCCACTGGATGGCCAGCGGCTTGATGCGGTGGATGTAGCCCTGCGGCCCGCGCCAGGCATCGCGCTGCGCGGCCTCGAGCTTCAGCAGGTGCAGGCCGGGGCGGTCTTCGAGGCAGGCCAGGAAGCGCTCGGGACGGTCGCTGACGACCACCACCTCATAGCGCTGCGCATCGGGCTGGCGCCAGAGCGAAAGAATGGAATACGCCGCTTCCTGCACATAGCACTCGGCTCCGTGCGCGACGTAGAGAATGATCTGGCGGCCGTCCATGTCTGAGTCCCGGAATGAATCCGGGCGATTATGGATCGGCCGCCGCTGCCCGGACGGGTGCTCAGAGCACCTCGAAGATGCCGGCCGCGCCCATGCCGCCGCCAATGCACATCGTCACCGCCACGCGCTTGGCGCCACGGCGCTTGCCTTCAATCAGGGCGTGGCCGGTCAGGCGCTGGCCGCTGACGCCATAGGGATGGCCGACGGCGATGGCGCCACCGTTGACATTGAGGCGCTCGGCCGGGATGCCGAGCTTGTCACGGCAATAGAGCACCTGCACCGCGAAGGCCTCGTTGAGCTCCCACAGGTCGATGTCGCTGACCTTCAGGCCCAGGCGGTCCAGGACCTTGGGCACCGCGAAGACCGGGCCGATGCCCATCTCGTCGGGCTCGCAACCCGCCACCGCGAAGCCCAGGAAGCGGCCCAGGGGCTGCAGATTGTGGCGCTGGGCGTAGTCTTCACTGACCACCACGCAGGCGCCGGCGCCGTCGGAGAACTGGCTGGCATTGCCGGCGGAGATCAGGCCGCCCGGCAAGGCGGGGCGGATGCCGCTGATGCCGTCCTTGGTCGTGCCTTCGCGGATGCCCTCGTCACGGCTGACGGTGACTTCCTTGGTGCGCAGGCCCAGCACCGGGTCGGCCACGCCGGCGGTCACGGTGATGGGGGCGATCTCGGCCTCGAACAGGCCGGCGGCCTGGGCGGCACTGGCCTTTTGCTGGCTGGCGGCGCCGTACTCGTCCATGGCGTCGCGGCTGATGTGGTAGCGCTTGGCCACCTGTTCGGCGGTCTGCAGCATCGACCAGTAGATCTCGGGCTTGATCTTCAGCAGGGCCGGGTCGCTGAGCATGTGCTGGTTCATCTCCTGCTGGACGCAGGAGATGCTCTCGACGCCGCCCGCCACATAGACCTCGCCCTCACCGGCGATGATGCGTTGCGAGGCCAGCGCAATGGTCTGCAGGCCTGACGAGCAGAAGCGGTTCACCGTCATGCCCGAGACGTTGATGGGGCAGCCGGCCATCAGCGCGATCTGGCGGGCGATGTTGGCGCCGGTGGCCCCTTCGGGATTGGCGCAACCCATGATCACGTCTTCGACGTGGCCGGCGTCGATGCCGGCGCGCGCGATCGCATGCTTGACGGCATGGCCGCCCAGGGTGGCGCCGTGGGTCATGTTGAAGGAACCCTTCCAGCTCTTGGCGAGCGGGGTGCGGGCGGTGGAAACGATGAGGGCGTTGCTCATGGCTGGGGCCTTTCTGTCGGAGATGGGGGAGTCGTGCCGCGATCAGAGCGCCGAAGAGGCGTTGCGCAGCAGCTGTTGGTAGAACTGGATGGCCTCCACGTAGTTGGAGACCGAGATGCGCTCGTTCGTCCCGTGGAAACGCGGCAAGTCTTCCGGGTGCGCACGCACCGGCGAAAACTTGTAGATGTTGGGGCTCAGGGCGGTGAAGAAGCGCGAGTCGGTGGCGCCGACCATCAGCCCGGGGGCGACCACCGTGCCCGGAAAGATCTCGCGCACCGTGCGATTGACCAGTTGATAGCCCCGGGCTTCGGTCGGTGACACCGGCGAGGGCTCGGCCCGCGCGCCGCGCTGGCTCACCTGCACCGCGTCGTTGGCGACGACCGACTTCACATGCTGTTCGACCTGATCGAGGCTGTCACCGGGCAGCAGACGGAAGTTGACCACCGCCTCCGCATGGCCGGGCAGCACATTGTCCTTGTTGCCGGCCTGGAAGACGGTCAGGGCCGTGGTGGTGCGCAGCATCGCGTTCGAGCTGGGCGACTTCTCGAGCTGCTGGCGCACCAGCGGCCCGAACAGCCAGAGGTTGGACAGCAGGACCCGGTTCATGCCCTTCATCTCGGGCGCCAGCGTGTCGAACAGTTCGCCCGCCACCCCGGTGATGCCGGCCGGGAAGGGGTGCCCTTCCAGCCGCGTGAGCGCGGTGCTGAGCATGCCGATGGCCGAGTCGGTACCGGGCATCGAGGAATGCCCCGGCGCGCGGTCGATGCTGAGCTTCCAGGTCCCGATGCCCTTTTCGGCCACGCCGATCAGCGCGGCCGGCTTGTCCAGCCCTGCCAAGACGCCTTCGGTGACCAGCAGGCCCTCATCGATGATGAACTCGAACCGGACGCCCCGCTGCTGCAACACACGGGCGATTTCCTGCGCCCCCTGGCCGGCGGTTTCCTCGTCGCCACCCGACAGCAGGTAGACCGTCTGGCGCGGCTGGAAACCGGCGGCCAGCAGCGATTCGATGGCCTCGAGCTGGGCCAGCAGATTGCCCTTGTCGTCCCAGGCGCCACGGCCCCAGACGAAGCCGTCCTGGACCTGGCCCGAGAAGGGGGCGACGGTCCATTTGTCTTCGGTGCCGGCGGCAATCGGCACCACATCCTGGTGCGCCATCAGGGCCACCGGCAGCGCCTTGGGGTCGCTGCCCGCCCAGGTGAGGATCAGGCTGTGGCTGCCCAGATGCTCGACCTTGAGCCGGCTGAACACGCGCGGGAACTGCTGCACCAGATAGGCCTGCAGCCGGTCGAACTCGGCGGAGTTGGCCGCCGGATCGGTGTCCGAAGACACGGTCTGGATGCGGACCGCCCCGCCCAGACGCTCGGCCACCGCCTGCGCGTCGACCTTCATCGGCTGGACAGGCGCCACCTGGATCTGGCGCGAACCCTTGATCCAGGTGTTGCCGGCCACCACGGCGGCCAGCCCGGCGCAGACCGCCAGCACGGCCACGGAGATGCGTCTAAGAATCATGTTCGGGGCATCCGTGCGGGGACTCAGCTGAAGGTCTTGCCTTCGGCCACCAGGCGGGCCAGCAGCGGCGCCGGCTGCCAGAACTTGGCGTCATCCAGCGGGTTGCGGGCGAAACGCTTCATCGCCTCGGCCACATTGAACAGGCCCAGCTGGTCGGCGTAATGCATGGGACCGCCGCGCCAGATCGGGAAACCGTAGCCGGTGAGGTAGACCATGTCGATGTCGCCGGCCTTGCTGGCAATGCCCTCTTCGAGGATGTGGGCGGCTTCGTTGACCAGCGAGAACACCAGGCGCTGCACGATTTCCTCGTCGGAGATCTTGCGCGGCGTGATGCCCAGGCTCTGGCGGTGCTTCTCGATCATCTCGACCACGACCGCGCTCGGGATGGCGTCGCGCTTGCCGGCCTGGTAGTCGTACCAGCCGGCGCCGGTCTTCTGGCCGAAGCGGCCCAGCTCACAGAGCAGGTCGGCGGTCTTGCTGTACTTGAGATCGGGCTTTTCGGTGTAGCGGCGCTTGCGGATGGCCCAGCCGATGTCGTTGCCGGCCAGGTCGCCCATGCGGAAGGGGCCCATGGCGAAACCGAACTTCTCGACCGCCTTGTCGACCTGGGCCGGCGTCGCGCCCTCCTCCAGCAGGAAGCCGGCCTGGCGGCTGTACTGCTCGATCATGCGGTTGCCGATGAAGCCGTCGCAGACACCCGAGACCACGGCGGTCTTCTTGATCTTCTTGGCGATGCCCATGACCGTGGCCAGCACGTCCTTGGCCGTGGCCTTGCCGCGCACCACTTCGAGCAGCTTCATCACGTTGGCGGGGCTGAAGAAGTGCATGCCGACCACGTCCTGCGGGCGCTGCGTGAAGGCGGCGATGCGGTCGACGTCGAGGGTCGAGGTGTTGGAGGCCAGGATGGCCCCCGGCTTGGCGACTGCGTCGAGCTGCTTGAATACGGCTTCCTTGACGCCGATCTCCTCGAACACCGCTTCGATGATCAGGTCGGCGTCCTTGAGTTCGTCATAGCTCAGCGTGGTGCTCAGCAGGGCCATGCGCTGCTCGTACTTGTCCTGCTTGAGCTTGCCCTTCTTGACCTGGGCCTCATAGTTCTTGCGGATCGTGGCGATGCCACGGTCCAGGGCCTCCTGCTTCATCTCGAGGATGCGAACCGGGATGCCGGCGTTCAGGAAGTTCATCGAGATGCCGCCGCCCATGGTGCCGGCGCCGATCACCGCCACCTGGCGGATCTCGCGCTTGGGCGTGTCCTCGGGCACATCGGGGATCTTGGAGGCCGCGCGCTCGGCCACGAACAGGTGGCGCAGGGCCTTGCATTCGGGCGTCCACATGAGGTTGGTGAAGATCTCGCGCTCGAAGGCCATGCCGTCGGCGAATTTCTTCTGCGTGGCGGCCTCGACCGCGTCCACGCACTTGCCCGGCGCCGGGAAGTTCTTGGCCATGCCCTTGACCATGTTGCGGGCGAACTGGAAGTAGGCCGCGCCCAGGGGGTGCTTGCAGGGCAGTTCCTTGACCAGGGGCAGCGCACTGCCGTCGGCATGCTTGGCGGCCACTTCGCGGGCGAAGGCCAGGGCTTCTTCGGCCAGCGATTCGGGCGCGGCGGCCAACTTGTCGAAGAGCTTCTGACCCGGCAGCGAGGCGAGCAGCTCGCTCTTCACCGGTTCGCCGCTGACGATCATGTTGAGAGCCGTCTCGACGCCGAGCACGCGCGGCAGACGCTGCGTGCCGCCGGCGCCCGGGATCAGGCCGAGCTTGACCTCGGGCAGCGCCACCTGGGTGCCCGGCGCGGCGATGCGGTAGTGGGCGCCCAGCGCCAGTTCGAGGCCGCCGCCCATGCAGACGCTGTGGATGGCCGCCACCACGGGCTTGGCGCTGTTCTCGACCGCGCTGATGACGCTCAGCAGATTGGGTTCCTGGATGGCCTTGGGGCTGCCGAATTCCTTGATGTCGGCACCGCCCGAGAACGCCTTGCCGGCGCCGGTGATGACGATGGCCTTGACCGCCGCATCGGCACCGGCCTGCTCCAGACCATTCACGATGCCTTGGCGGGTGGCCAGGCCCAGGCCGTTGACCGGGGGGTTGTTCAGGGTGATCACGGCGATATCGCCATGGACTTTGTATTCTGCCGTCATGCGGTGTTCCTCGGTGGATAAAAAAGAACGATCGTGCGTTTTTGATTGTATGGAAAGCTTGTTGCAGCGCAACGATGCGGCTGTCCCAGTCGGGACAAAATCAGCAGTTTGGGCCGCAAACCAAGGGAATTCCCCTAGTCGATCGAGGGCTCAGACCTCGAGCCATTCCTTGCGCACCTCGCCATTGGCCCGCAGGCTGTCGGGGGTGCCGTCGAAGACGATCGAGCCATGGCCCATGACCAGGGCCCGGTCGGAGATGGCCATCGCAATGGTCAGCTTCTGCTCGATGAGCAGCACCGAGATGCCGCGCGCCTTGAGCTGCTGAAGGTACTCCCCCACCAGCTCGACGATCTTCGGCGCCAGGCCTTCGGTGGGTTCGTCGATCAGGATCAGGTCCGGGTCGCCCATCAGGGTGCGGCACAGGGTGAGCATCTGCTGCTCACCGCCCGAGAGCACCCCGGCCTCGACATGCTGGCGTTCCTTGAGGCGCGGAAACATGCCGTACATGTCGTCGAAGGACCAGCGTGAGCCCTTGCCGCTGCCCTTGCGGCCCAGCAGCAGGTTCTGATGCACCGTGAGCTTGGGGAAGATGTCGCGGTTCTCGGGCACGTAGCCGATGCCCCGGTGGGCGATCTCGTAGGCTTTCTGGCCCTGGAGGGACTGGCCCTTCCAGTCGATGCGCCCTTCCCAGTCGACCAGGCCCATGATGGCCTTGGCGGTGGTGGAGCGTCCCGAGCCGTTGCGCCCCAGCAGGGCCACGATCTCGCCGGCCCCGACCTCGAGGTTGACGCCGTGCAGCACGTGGCTCTTGCCGTAATAGCCGTGCAGGTTCTCGATCTTCAGCATGCTCAATGTCCTCCGGCCTGGTTCTCGGCCACCACCGAGCCGAGGTAGGCCTCCTGCACGCGCTGGTTGGCGCGCACCGCCTCGGGGGTATCGAATGCGATGACCTCGCCGTAGACCACCACCGCGATCTTGTCGGCCAGGCCGAACACCACGCCCATGTCGTGTTCGACCGTCAGCAGGGTCTTGCCCACCGTCACCTCGCGGATCAGGTCGATGAAACGCCGGGTCTCGCTGCGGCTCATGCCGGCGGTGGGCTCATCGAGCAGGATGACCTCGGCGCCACCGGCGATGGTGATGCCGATCTCCAGCGCCCGCTGCTCCGCATAGGTGAGGTTGGTTGCCAGCACATCGCGCTTGCGCTCGAGGTGGATCATGCGCAGCAGGGTCTCGGTGCGCTCGTTGGCGTCGTGCAGGCCCGACAGGAAACGCAGGAAGCTGTAGCGGTAGCCCAGGCTCCACAGCACCCCGCAGCGCAGGTTCTCGAACACGCTGAGCTTGGGGAAGATGTTGGAGATCTGGAAGCTGCGCGACAGCCCCCGGCGGTTGATTTCATAGGGAGGGCGGCCGTCGATGCGTTCACCGTTGAGCAGGATCTGCCCGCTGGTGGGGCCGAAGCGTCCGCTGATGAGGTTGAACAGGGTCGACTTGCCGGCGCCGTTCGGCCCGATGATGGCCACCCGTTCGCCGGGGGCCACCGCCAGGTTCGCGCCGCGGATGATCTCGGCACGACCGAAGCTCTTGCGCAGGTCTTTCAGCTCGAGTGCGTATTCAGTGTTGCTTGCCATGGCTCAGTGGGACTCCCCGCGCTTGATGTCGTTCTCGATGGCTTCCTGGATCGTGTTCCATTGCCGCAGGAACTGCCGGCGCGTCAGCTCGAACAGCCCCAGCCCGGTGAACAGCACCAGGGCGGCCCCCACCCAACTGCTGAGGCGCTGGGCATTCACGTGGGTGCCGAGGAAGGCCATTTCGGGGCCCAGCGCCGCATTGAGCTGCAGGTGGTAGAGCATTTCGATCATGGCGGCAGCGCCCAGCAGCACCACCAGGCCGGTGCCTGCCAGCGCCAGATAGGACGGCCACAGCGTGCGCAGCCGGCCGTGGCGCGCCACCCGCAGGTTCATCATGACCAGGCTGGCGATGCCGCCGGGGGCATACATCACCATCAGCAGGAAGGCCAGGCCCAGGTACAGCAGCCAGGCCTTGCTGAGTTCGGACAGCAGCACCGAGGCGAACACCAGCAGCACCGCGCCGATGATGGGCCCGAAGAAGAAGGTCGCCCCACCCAGGAAGGTGAACAGCAGATAGCCCCCCGAGCGCACCACGCTGACGCTGTCGGCCGCGGTGACGATCTCGAAATTGATCGCCGCCAGCCCGCCGCCGATGCCGGCGAAGAAGCCCGCCACGATGAAGGCCAGGTAGCGTACGCGCTGGGTGTTGTAGCCGATGAACTCCACCCGCTCCGGGTTGTCGCGCACCGCGTTGAGCATGCGCCCCAGCGGGGTGCCGGTGAAGGCGAACATGGCCACGGTGCAGACGAAGCAATAGACCGCGATCAGGTAGTAGACCTGCATCTGCGAGCCGAAGCTGAGGCCCAGCAATGGCTTGCCGTAGACCCGGTCGGTGGTGATGCCGCCCTCGCCACCGAAGAAGTCCGGCAGCATCAGCGCCATCGAGGCCACCAGCTCACCGATGCCCATGGTGATCATGGCGAAGGTGGTGCCCGATTTCTTGGTGGTGACAAAGCCCAACAGGGCCGCGAACCCCATGCCGGCCACGCCCCCCACGAGCGGGATCAGCGGCAGGGGCAGGGGCAACTGGCCGCTGCCCGCCAGGTTCATCGCATGGATGGCCATGAAGGAGCCCAGGCCGGTGTAGACCGCATGGCCGAAGCTCAGCATGCCGCCCTGCCCCAGCAGGATGTTGTAGCTCAGGCAGATGATGATGAGGTAGCCGATCTGCGACAGCATGGTCATGGCCAGGCTGCTGGTGAACAGATGCGGCGCCACCACCAGGGCCAGGGCGAAGACGGACCAGATGGCGATGCGCCCGAGGTTCAGGGGTTTGAAGCTGTAATAACTCGGTTTCATGGCTCAGCCCTCGCGTGTGCCCAGCAGCCCCTTGGGCCGGAAGATCAGGATCAGCACCAGCAGCAGATACGGCAGGATGGGTGCGACCTGCGAGAGGGTCAGGCTCAGCAGCGTGTGCCCGAAGGTCTGCTCGGTCACCACCACCCCGAACAGCTGCAGCAGACTGCCCAGCGAATAATCGAGCGCCACCGCAAAGGTCTGCAGCAGACCGATCAACAGCGACGACAGGAAAGCGCCGGCCAGCGAGCCCATGCCCCCGACCACGACCACGACGAAGATGATCGAACCCACCGAGCCCGCCATGGCCGGCTCGGTGACATAGGTGTTGCCGCCGATGACACCCGCCAGGCCGGCCAGGGCCGCGCCGCCGCCGAACACCAGCATGAAGACCCGTGGCACGTTGTGCCCCAGGGCCTCGGCCATCTCGGGGTGGGTCAGTGCGGCCTGGATCACCAGGCCGATGCGGGTGCGGGTCAGCAGCAGCCAGACCGACACCAGCATCAGCAGGGCCACCAGCATGATGAAGGAACGCGACTTCGGAAACTGGGTGCCGTAGAGGGTGAACAGCGGCCCCTGCAATTGCTCGGGCAGGCCATAGGGCACGGTGGAACGCCCCCAGACCAGTTGCACCAGCTCGAGGATCAGGTAGGACAGGCCGAAGGTCACCAGCAGCTCGGGCACATGGCCGAACTTGTGCACCCGGCGCAGGCTGTAGCGCTCGAACAGCGAGCCCAGCACCCCGACCGCCAGCGGCGCCAGCAGCAGCGCGGGCCAGAAGCCCACGGCCTGCGAGATGGTGTAGGCGAAATAGGCGCCCAGCATGTAGAAGCTCGCATGGGCGAAATTGAGCACGCCCATCATGCTGAAGATCAGCGTCAGACCGGCGCTGAGCATGAACAGCAGCAAGCCGTAGCTCACGCCGTTGAGCAGGGAGATGACGAAAAACTCAAGGTTCATTGAAACTCTTCGGTCGTTGGAAAAAGAAAGGCCCGAGCGGCGTCGGGCCTCGCGGGAACTCAGGCTTGCGCCGCCATCAGCCCGGACGTTTCATTTCGCACGAAGTCGGGGTGCTGGCCACATAGGGCTCGAAGAACTTCAGCGGCACCAGGGTGTAGCCGGTGTTCTCGGGCGAGTAGGGGTACTTGCCGCCGGCCTTCTCCCAGCGGGTGATGTAGAGGCCCTGCTGCAGCTGGTGGTCGGCCTTGCGCAACTCGACGTCGCCGTTGAAGCTCTTGAACTTCATGCCTTCCATGGTGGCCGCCACTTTGGCCGGATCGGTGCTCTTGGCGCGGGCAAACGCCTCGCTGAGCGCCACGAACACGGTGTAGATGTCGGTGGTGTAGAGGTCGTCGTTGAACTTGGCCTTGAACTGGTCGGCCAGCTTCTGGATGTCGCCGCCCATGTTGTAGTGCGCATAGCTGACCTGGTAGACCTTGCCGGCCGAGGCCGCGCCCATCGAGGTTGGGGTGCCGGTGGTGACGGCGTAGTAGGTCAGGAACTTGACGTTGTTCAGGCCGGCGTCGTTGGCGGCCTTGATCAGCAGCGCCAGGTCGGAGCCCCAGTTGCCGGTGATCACCGTGTCGGCGCCCGACTGCTTGATCTTGGCGATGTAGGGCGCGAAATCGCGCACCTGGGCCAGCGGGTGCAGATCGTCGCCGACGATCTGGATGTCAGGCCGCTTGCGGGCCAGATTGGCCTTGGCAAACTTCGCCACCTGCTGACCATGGGAGTAGTTCTGGCCGATCAGGTAGACCTTCTTGATGTCGGGCTGATCCTTGATCCAGGTCGTCAGGGCCTCCATCTTCATCGAGGTGTCGGCATCGAAGCGGAACTGCCAGTAGCTGCACTTGCTGTTGGTCAGGTCCGGATCGACGGCGGCGTAGTTGAGGTAGACCACCTCTTTGCCAGGGTTGCGTTCGTTGTATTTGTTGAGGGCGTCGATGATGGCCAGCGCCGGGCCCGAACCATTGCCCTGGGCCACATAGCGCGCGCCCTGGTCGATGGCCGAACGCAGGGCGCTGGTGGTCTCCTGGGGACTGAGCTTGTTGTCGATGCCGATGATCTCGAACTTCACGCCGGCCGGGTTCTTCTTGTTGAACTCCTCGGCCAGGAACTGGAAGCTCTTGAGCTGGTTGGTCCCCACCGACGCCATGAGGCCCGACAGCGGGTCCAGCCAGGCGATCTTGACGGTCTCGCCGCTCTGGGCGGATGCCACTCCGCCGAGAAGAATCAGAACCGAGGCGGCCACCGCTTTCGTCACAAACTTCATGCTTTGTCTCCGTCTTGTTTGGAATTGTTTCAGCGTACCGGCTTTGTGCAGTGCAACGCTCAGGGATTGCCCCTAGCGCCTATCACAGAGGTGACTGCCCCCTGCGGGGCACCTGGCGGCGCCCCTCGGACCGGGCTTCAAAGTCCGGGCAGACGATAGCCTTTGAGCTGCTCGCGAAGCCGGGTTTTCAGCATCTTGCCGGTGGCGCCCAGCGGGATGGCCTCGACGAAGATCACGTCATCGGGAATCTGCCATTTGGCCGTCTTGCCCTCGAAGTAGGCCAGCAGGTCCTCGCGGCTGAATTCGGCGCCGGGCTTCTTCACCACCGCCACCACGGGGCGCTCATCCCACTTGGGATGCGGCATGCCGATGCAGGCCGCCATCGCCACGCCGGGATGGCCCATGGCGATGTTCTCGATGTCGATCGAGCTGATCCATTCGCCGCCGGACTTGATCACGTCCTTGCTGCGGTCGGTGATCTGCATGTAGCCGTCGGCATCGATGGTCGCCACATCGCCGGTGGGGAACCAGCCCCGGCCCTGCTTGTCCGCATAGAGCGGGCTGGCGCCTTCGTTGCGGAAGTAGTCGGCCACCACCCAGGGGCCCTTGACCAGCAGGTCGCCGTAGGCCTTGCCGTCCCAGGGCAGTTCGTCGCCATTGCCGTCGACGATCTTCATGTCGACGCCGAAGATGGCCCTGCCCTGCTTGAGGCGGATCTTCATGCGCTCTTCGGGCGGCAGCGCCAGGTGCTTGTTCTTGAGCGTGCACAGGGTGCCCAGCGGCGACATCTCGGTCATGCCCCAGGCATGCAGCACTTCGACGCCATAGTCGTCCTGGAAGGCGTTGATCATGGCCGGCGGGCAGGCCGAGCCGCCGATCACGGTGCGGTTGAGGTGGCTGAACCGCAGGCCGCCCGGCTTCATGTGACCCAGCAGCATCTGCCACACCGTGGGCACACCGGCCGCGAAGGTGACGCCCTCGGCCTCGATGAGTTCGTAGACCGACCTGCCGTCCAGCGCCGGCCCCGGGAACACCAGCTTGCAGCCGGTCAGGGGGGCCGAATACGGAATGCCCCAGGCATTCACGTGGAACATCGGGACGACCGGCAGGACGGAATCCTTGGCCGACAGGCCCATCACATCCGGCAGTGCGGCCGCATAGGCGTGCAGCACGCTCGAACGGTGGCTGTACAGGGCGGCCTTGGGGTTGCCCGTGGTGCCGCTGGTGTAGCACATGCTGGAGGCCGAGTTCTCGTCGAACGAGGGCCAGGCGTAGTCGCTGGGCTGGGCCCCGATCCATTGTTCATAACTGATCAGGCCCGGCACCCCGCTGTCGGCCGGCAGGCGGTCGGTGTCGCACAGGGCCACCCATTGCCGCACCGTGGGGCAGCGCGCATGCACCGCCTGCACCAGGGGCAGGAAGGTCAGGTCGAAGCACAGCACCTGGTCTTCGGCATGGTTGACGATCCAGGCGATCTGGTCCGGGTGCAGCCGCGGGTTGACCGTGTGCAGCACCCGCCCCGAACCGCTGACACCGAAATACATTTCCAGATGGCGGTAGCCGTTCCAGGCCAGCGTGGCGACCCGATCGCTGAACTGCAGGCCCATGCCTTCGATGGCCCGGGCCACCTGCCGCGACCGGGCCGCCAGGTCCCGGTAGGTGTAGCGGTGGATGTCGCCTTCGACGCGCCGCGAGACGATTTCGCCGTCGCCATGGTGCCGCTCCGCAAACTCGAGCAACGACGAAATCAAGAGCGGCTGGCTCTGCATCAGACCTAACATGGAATCTCCTCTTTGGGGAATTGAACGGGCTATTCAAATCAAGTAAAGCGCGCCAGCCCCCGGGCCCGTCCTGGCTTGCAGACGGTCGGGGCCGATGGACGGAGCCATTCTGGCACCGGGAGTCCGGGCAGATCAATCGGCGCGGTCGCGGCGCTTACCGACCGGACTTTCGCGCCAAAGCACCGCCTCGGCAAATCCTGTCGTTCAGATGACAGCTCCCCCGTGAAAACCCGGGGGCAGAATCGAATCCGGTGCCCTTGACACAAAGCGTCACAATCCACCCATGCTCAATGGAATCGATGTGATGGCGCGGCAATTCCTGCATGCGCAACCGTGGTTTGCCGGACTGCCGCCTGCCGAGCGCGAGACACTGACGGCGCATGTGCGCCCCCTGCAGGTCCGCAAGGGGGCCCTGCTGTTGCAGCAGGGGGACCTCGACGGTGGTTGGTACGCGGTGCTGTGCGGACTGGTGATGCTCGAAAGCGAAGCCGACGGCCAGCGGCGCTCCGCGTTCATGGGGGTGCCCGACGGTGAATGGTTCGGAGAAGGCACGGCGCTCAAGAACGAGCCCCGCCGCTACAACGTGGTCGCCCTGCGCGACAGCTGGCTGCTGCAACTGCCGCAAGCCGATTTCCAGCGCCTGCAGGCGTCCGATCTGGGCTTCAACCGGCACCTGGTCGCCCACCTCAACATGCGCCTGGGACAGGCCATGACCCTGATCGAGACCGGCCGCATGCGCAGCCCCGAACACCGTGTCGCGCTGTACCTGAGCCGGGAGTTCTGGCGCAGCACGCGGCGCCTGCACCTCACCCAGGAAGAACTCGGCCACCTGGTCGGGCTGTCGCGCCAGACCGTCAACCGGGCCTTGCGAAGCCTGGCCGGGCTGGGCATCGTCTCGCTCGATCTGGCCCGGGTGCAGATCCAGGACGATGCCGCGCTCGACCGGTATCTGCGCCAGTTGGCACCCGCCTGAGCCATGCCCTCAGTCCCGGCCGGGCCTTGAAGGCTACCGCACAATCCGTTCATGTCGGACCCCTGCACTGATTTCCAACGCCCCGATGCACTGGCCCCCGGCCGGTGGTCGAACCGTTTCGCGGCCCTGCCCGAGGCCTTTCACACCCGGCTGCCCTCCACCCCCCTGCCCGAGCCCTATTGGGTGGCACGCAATGACCGCCTGGCCGACGAGTTGGGGCTTGATCCCGCCTGGCTGGATTCGCCCGAAGCCCTGGCGGTTTTCACCGGCAATCAGGTATTGCCCGGCATGGCACCGCTGGCCAGCGTCTACAGCGGACACCAGTTCGGCGTCTGGGCCGGGCAACTGGGTGACGGCCGCGCCATCCTGATCGGTGAAAACCACGGTGGACATGAATGGCAGCTCAAGGGCAGCGGCCGCACGCCCTACTCGCGCATGGGCGACGGACGGGCTGTCCTGCGCTCGAGCATCCGCGAGTTCCTCGGCAGCGAGGCCATGCACGGCCTGGGCATTCCGACCACCCGGGCACTGGCCCTGACCGGTTCGGACGCGCCGGTGCGGCGCGAAACCATCGAGACCGCCGCCGTCGTGACCCGGCTGGCCCCCAGCTTCATCCGCTTCGGCCATTTCGAGCATTTCGCGGCACAGGATG